>JAUZQO010000009.1 GCA_030950925.1 Mariprofundaceae bacterium | reverse complement strand
AGGCTTATAGATATTGTAGGGTGGTTCATGGTCACCTGTAAAAAACATGGATTTTCCATGACAATCAATGCGATAGCCAAAATTAATCACAGGATGATTCATCATGATGGCTGTGATCGTGGCATCGCCAATTTGTATACTGTTGGATTCGGTGAGGGATTGATAATGAATGTCGGATTTTAATTCAACTTCACGAATCGGAAAAAAACGATATTGCAATTGCGTGGTCAAAATTTCGTGAATGCCATTGTGTGAGATTGGATCGGCAGCACCATAAATATGAACTTGATTACCAGGGACAAAAAGCGGAATGAAAAAAGGCAAGCCTTGAATATGATCCCAGTGGGTATGAGTATTGAGGATATGGCAAGAAAGAGGAAATTCTGGGGGTAAGGTTTGAGATAGTGGGAAAATCCCCGTACCTGCATCCAAAATAATTAAGGTATTATCATCCAAGCGTACTTCAATGCAGGTGGTATTGCCGCCATAACGTACGGTTTGGTAGCCTGGAGAAGGAATCGAGCCGCGAACACCCCAAAATTTTATTTTCATGATCCGCTCCTTAGATGTCTATAAACTCTTTGGCCTTGGCTGCTTCTTTGGATAAACCATCCAAACTGTCGATAAACATTAGCAAGTTCATGCCCAATACCTCTTCAATATGCTCTGGTAAGGGTTCAATAACAGGATTCCCACCCTGACCAAAATTCAACTGTTTGGTGATTTGATTGGCAACAAAAATGGCGTTGTGAAGCGGTGTTTGGATATCCTGATGGTGGTTTCGGATACATTGGATGAGTTCTTGTGGAAGCTCCCATTTTTCAGCCAGTAGACCACCTATTTCTGCATGATCCATGCCTAAAATTTCTTGTTCGCTTAAATGCAGGGATTGTTGTTTCTGTTGAGATAAATCAATCGCTTTGGCAAACGCATCAGGGGAAAATTGTGCAAACACCATTTTACCAAAATCATGCAGTAATCCTGCAATAAAGGCATCACCAGGGTCTAACTGGCTGTCAAAACGGTGTACAATGCGTTGGGCAATGGATGCAGTGGTCAGGGCATGTAAGAGGAAGTGATGGGTGTTGAAGTTATCTAATTTTTTATGTGGAATGGCTTGAATCGTGGCGATACTTAGAGCGAGGTTTTTGACAGTGTTCAAACCAAGATAGACCAAAGCATGGCGAATGGAGGTGATTTCTCGTGCCAGTGAGAAAAATGCCGAGTTGACCAGTTTTAAAAGCTTCATCGTGATGACAGGATCATGCTCAATGACTTGCACCAAGTCTTTGGGGTTGCAGTTGATGTCGGCGGCAAGCTCCATGATGCGATGCGCACTTTTGGGAAAAGGAGGCATCTTTTCAACCATGTTAATAAAGTCTTGTTGTGTTTGCTGATTCATACGCCAATGATAGCTAAAAAAATCGATGAGGGTGACATCATTGTTTTGATACTGACCTCACACCCCAGTTTGGGCTGTTTAGGACTTTGTCGAAGTTAACGCAACCGACTGAGAAAGATGAAGATTCTCAATGCAAACATGTGGAAATGACGCTGATTTTTAGTCAAGTTCGTAACATCATTCAATCATATTCACTGTGCTGATAGGGGTAATGATTTATTTTGATTCTTGTACAACAAAAAAATACCCTGATTTTATTCTAGGATGCAATAAATCAGGGGCTGCCTATACTGCCGCGTCATGAGTGCATTCAGCGATTTTGCCGTCATTTTATTGTCGGCTGTTCTAGTTAATAATTATGTGTTAACCAAATTCTTGGGGATTTGTCCTTTTTTGGGTGTTTCAGGGAAAACTGAGACGGCTATCGGCATGTCCTTTGCTGTGATGTTTGTGATGACATTGGCATCCACAGCTTCATGGTTGGTTCAGCAGTATATTTTGATTCCTTTGGATTTATTGTATCTACAAACCATTTTTTTCATCCTTATTATTGCCACCTTGGTGCAATTTATTGAAATGATGATTCACAAGGTTAGCCCTGTTCTTTATCAAGGTTTGGGGATTTATTTACCCTTGATTACCACAAACTGTGCGGTTCTGGGTGTGGCACTATTAAATGTTCAACAAGATAACACATTCATTACTTCAGCACTGTATGGCTTTGGTGCAGCTTTGGGCTTTGCCTTGGTGCTGGTGCTTTTTTCAGGTTTGCGTGAACGCATGGAAGGCGCGCCTGTTCCTGATGCTTTCAAAGGCTCGGCAGTCACCTTGATTACCGCAGGTATGATGTCCTTGGCGTTTCTTGGTTTTTCAGGGTTAGTGAAGGTTTAAGCATGTTGGAATCATTGATGTATGCTATTTTAGCTTTGGGTGGTTTTGCCCTGTTTTCAGGTTTGGTGCTGGCGATTTCTTCAAAAGTATTTCACATCGAGGGTGATCCCTTATCCGATAAAATTGATGCTTTGTTGCCGCAAACCCAATGTGGTCAGTGTGGTTTTCCAGGTTGCCGCCCGTATGCCGATGCCGTGGCTTCCAATACTGTGGATGTGAATCATTGTGTGCCTGGTGGTGAACGAACCATGCTGGCGATTGCCGATGTCATGGGTGTTGAACCCAAAGCGGTGGATGAAGAAGAAGCCACACCCATGGTGGCCTTTATTCGGGAAGATGAGTGTATTGGTTGCACCCTATGTATCAAAGCATGCCCTGTGGATGCGATTGTCGGTGCGCCCAAACAATACCATACGGTGATTGCTGACCATTGTACGGGTTGTGTGCTTTGTTTGGAACCTTGTCCTGTGGATTGTATTGATATGATTGCCAAGCCCGAATTGTTAGAGCATTGGTCTTGGCCTTTGCCTGATACACAGCGTGCGCAAACAGGTTTGGAACGTCGCGAGAGTCACCACCATGATTAAACATTTTTTCAAAAAACTAGGCTTTTCATCCGCACCCTTTGCAGGTGGTATTCAACCTGATATGCAAAAGTGGACGGAAAGTAGTGCGATTGAAATATGCCCATTACCCCCCTTATTGATCGTGCCAATGAAGCAACATATTGGGCAAGCCTGTTCTTCATTGGTGAAGGTGGGTGATCATGTGTTGCGTGGGCAAAAAATTGCCAAAGCAGAAGGTTATGTGTCGGTGCCTGTGCATGCGCCAACATCGGGTAAAGTGATTAAAATTGAAGAACACGCGATTCCTCACCCTTCGGGCATGGGCTTAGCGTCTATTTTTATTGAACCCGATGGTTTGGATGAACGGGATACTTCCTTGCAGCCGATCACGGATTGGCAAAATATGGATGTGGGTGCTTTGCGCGAACGCGTGCGCGTGTGCGGTATTGCAGGTTTGGGTGGTGCAGCATTTCCAACGTTTATTAAATTGGTGCAAGATCAGCGTAATCCTATTGAAACTGTGATTCTTAATGGTATTGAATGTGAGCCATTTTTAACCAATGACCACCGATTGATGGTTGAACATAGCCAAGAAATCTTGCATGGCATGAAAATCATCATGCACATGGTGGGTGCGAAACAAGGCATCATTGCCATTGAAGATAACAAAGCTGATGCCATTCAAAGCATGCAAGATACTGTCGATGATGCCAATATAGAAGGTTTGAATATTCACGTGCGTGTTTTGCCAACCCGTTACCCTCAAGGCAGTGAGAAACAATTGATTGAGGTGATCATAGGAAAGCAAGTTCCAGCAGGCAAATTACCCATGCATGTGGGTGTGATTTGTCAAAATATCGGTACAACTAAGGCCATTTATGAAGCGGTAGTGTTGGGTTATCCACTGACCGAACGAGTCATGACGGTGAGTGGTGATGCCGTTCCCAATAAAGGCAATTTATTGGTTCGTTTGGGCACATCCATGCGCTTTATTTATGCGCAACGTGGTCTTGAAAACTTTGAGGGTTTACAAATCCTACATGGCGGGCCGATGATGGGGGAGCGTTTGCGTCATCCCGATATTCCTGTCATCAAATCAAGCACTGGCTTGTTGGCATTGAGCCAAGATTTTTTCAAACAAGCGCATGCTGTGGAAGAGCCGTGTATCCGTTGTGGTCATTGCAGCGAAGCCTGCCCGATTGGTTTAACGCCCAATTTATTGGCCGATCATTGTCGCAATGAACAGTTGGAAAAAGCGGCCGATTACCATCTTTTTGATTGTATTGAATGTGGGGCGTGTAGTTATGTTTGTCCATCGCATATCCCTTTGGTGCATTATTTTCGTTTTGGAAAGGGGCAGGCTGCCCAAGTTCGGCGTGAGCAAAACTTTGCTGAAGCATCACGCCAACGTTCAGAATCCCGTGATACACGCATTCAACGTGAAAAAGATGAGAAAGCTGCCAAGCGTAAAAAAGTGCGTGCAACCCATGCACCCACGCCCACCGAAGCTGAACAAGGCAAGGAATAAAGCATGCTCATTCATTTAAGTTCCCCCCATATTCACAGTGGCGATTCCATCCGTTCTCAGATGATGTCTGTGATTTGGGCCTTGATACCAGCCGCATTGGTCAGTGTGTATATCTTTGGTTGGTTGGCAGTCTTGCAAATCAGTAGCTGCATGCTGGCTTGCCTTGCCACGGAGTGGTTGACCTTGAAATGGATGGGGCGTTCAACCTCACCCATCGGCGATGCTTCGGCAGCTTTGACAGGCTTATTGCTTGCACTGACTTTGCCAGCCCTCACGCCTTGGTGGATGACGATTTTGGGTGGTATTTTTGCCATTGGTTTGGGCAAACAAGTCTATGGTGGCTTGGGTTACAATCCATTTAACCCTGCGCTTTCAGCACGCATTATTTTATTGATTTCGTTCCCCTTACAGATGACCACTTGGATCATTCCATTGCATGCGAGTTTATCAGGACTTAATTTATACGATGTTTCCTTGGCGTGGACATTGTTCACCTCAGGCATCGCTGCATTACCACAAGCTGTCGATGCCATGACCATGGCCAGTCCTTTGGGTTATGTGAAAACAGCATGGACGCAAGGTATTGGCGCGAATGAAGCCTTACAAACCTATCATTATTCCTATTTGAATGCCTTTATCGGACGTGAAGCAGGTAGTTTGGGTGAAACCAGTGCCTTGGCATTGTTGTTGGGTGGCATTTACCTTTTGGCACGTCATACCATTACTTGGCACATTCCATTTAGCTTTCTTGCGACGGTGGCGGTATTGGCAGCCACTGCCAATACGCTTGATCCCAACCATTACACCCCCCCCTTGTTTCATTTGTTGGCAGGTGGTTTGATGTTGTGTGTATTTTTTATGGCAACCGATCCTGTGTCATCGCCTGTCACACCTGTGGGGCAGCTTGTATTTGGCGTGGGTTGTGGGGTGATCACATGGTCGATTCGAACATGGGGTGGTTATCCTGAAGGGGCGATGTTTGCCGTGGTATTGATGAATTGTGCTGTGCCACTGATTGATCATTATTGTCGTCCAAAAGTTTATGGGCAAGCAAGGAAAAAGGCATGAAATTCAGCAAGGAACAATGGCGTATGGTCACTGCTTTGCTGCTAGTGGCAGTATTGTCGACCACCTTTTTAGGTATCACCAATATATTGACACGCGCACCGATTGCTGAGGCTGAACGTCAAGCATTGATGGATGCATTGATGCAGGTTTTACCCAAGCATAACAATGATCCGATTCAAGATACGCGTCAGATCAGCTTACCCAAGCACAAACAAGCGACAACCTTTTATATATCACGCAATCAAAATCAAAGCATAAATGCGATTGCCTGGGAAACCATCGCACCTGATGGGTATAATGGCAGTATTCGTATACTCATGGCAGTTCGCCCCAATGGTTCACTCAATGCCGTGCGTATCACCTACCATCAAGAAACCCCTGGTTTGGGTGATGGCATCATGAATCTATCATGGCTGGATGCTTTTGTGGGCAAATCGCTATCCAATGCCCATTGGGCAGTCAAAAAAGATGGTGGCGATTTCGATCAATTTACGGGTGCAACGATTACACCAAGAGCCGTGGTCAAAGCGATTAAAAAAGGTCTTGAAATGTTTGCCAAGCAGCGTGCTTATTTGTTTGAAGACAAGAAAGAAGTTGCCAAGGAGTTAAAAGATGCATTGCGGTAGTGGTACAGAAGAACAGGTAGCAGATACCAAAGGTGAAATTTTTGCCAATGGCTTTTGGCATAACAATGCTATTTTTGCCCAATTATTGGGTATGTGTCCGCTTTTAGGGGTCACAACATCGGCTGAAAATGGTTTTTGGATGGGTGCTGCAACACTGGTGGCCTTGTTGGGTTCTAATTTGGTCGTTTCCTTGGTGCGGGACTTTATTCCTTCAAGTGTTCGGATTCCTGCCTACATCACCATCATCGCAGCTTTTGTCTCCATGATTGGCATGGCAATGAATGCTTGGATGCATGAGATGTATCTTATTTTGGGCTTGTTTATTCCATTGATTGTGGTGAATTGCGCGATTCTTGGTCGTGCTGAAGCCTTTGCCAGTAAAAATACACCCGTTAACTCATTGGTGGATGCCTTGGCGATGGGCTCAGGTTTTACCTTTGCTTTGGTGCTTCTCGGTGGCGTACGTGAAATTTTGGGGCAGGGTACATGCTTTGGTTTCAATATTTTGGGTGATAGCTATCCCGATGTGTTGATGTTTATTTTGCCCCCGGGTGCTTTTATTGCATTGGGGTTTATTTTGGCAGGCGTGAACATCATTAACCGACGCATGGCAGCTAAAAAGGAACAACAAGCCTTGCAAACCACTCAAATCCCTATCACTTTGGAGACTCAATCATGACTTGGATATTACTTTTAATGATGTTGCCTATTGCAGGTTTTTTATATTGGGCAGGTTTTTATGCCACCAAAGATATGCGGATTAAAAAAAATGCCATGCGTCTTGAGCAAGCCAACAAGAACTTAGAGCGTCAACGATTGGAAAAGGAAAGCCAAGAAAACCCTTGAAACGGTATGAACTTCAATAAGCCAGTGTCAATGATGATGCTCGGCGAGTTTTTCTTAGGTCACTGATGTTACGCAGCTTGTAAAAAACAGCGTCATCCCCGAAATCTTGTATCGGGGATCTATGATTTGAAACAAAAGACCCTCGATAAAAGCACTCGAGGGTGACGTACTTGAGAATAAGCATGTATTTCATGCGAAATTCGTAACATTTTTACGCATTACTGCATAAGCCTATATTTTTTCTCCATGTCTCTGTGGTAAAAAAATACATGGAATCTTTAGCGCTGCGTGAATAGTGCGTAACATCAGTTAGGTCATTGATTAAAGTGTGTAATATTTATCACGCTGAATATAATGATAAGGTGTATACTTCGCTTCCGAATAAAAAAACCGATGTTACATCTTTGACTCAACATCAGCGTTATCCTGAATGCTTGTATTGGAGATCTCTTGTAAAGATCCAAAGCACTCAAGAACAACCCAAACGTGTAGGATTTATGAAAATTTAGTGACATCAGTTAGGGAGGATATATATGGAAACAGCCGATACACTAAGGCACTTTACACTACTTCGTAAGGTTATTACACAAACTGGGAGTGGAACTATTTTTTTTCAAGCCCCCAAAGTTCAGTCTGGTACAGTGAATATTCAAGATGGAAAAATACTGAACGATGATGCTACTTTAACGGCATTGAAGAAGCTTTTACATTGTAAAAAAATGATTGTTTGTAACCTTATTGCAAGCTCCAAAAGTTCTTTGAATTTACCGCGTTGTTCAGAGACTATGCTTTGCCAAGCATTAAACCATGTCACTTTTGATCATGAAATATTAATGCGTTTGAAAAAATCTTTTTTGAAATTACCCCCTATTAAGGTGAATATGAACCCTCTTCATCGTTATGGGTATAAAGATGGTTTAACTTATATGATGTTATATCAGGAATCTTTGAAAAAAGAATGTTTCACCGTCAGTGATTTTTTTAGTATGCGACCAGCTTATGTTTCTTTGGAACAACAGATTAAAGTGTTAATTCTTGGCTACTGTTTAGGCTTGATTAACCCTCGACGAAAAGAGCGTAAAAATCACCCGCATCGTCAGGTTTCTCATCGGATGAATATTGTTCATCGTATTTTTAACCGTATCAAAAATATAGATTAAATTTAATGGCAGTGTACACCGCCTTGTTTTAATCAGGGGTGCTGATCATCAATGCCCCCTCTTCTGTCATATTCGAAATATTTTATTGGGTATCTATCCATAGACCCCCAAGCCTCGGGGGTGACGATTCGAATGATGAACCAGAAATTTTAGTGCCATACTTTAAACGACGATAGGATCTTATTGGCGTGCCACAGTTGCCTATCTACCGCTTCCTTTTTATAATCTCGCGATGCAAAAATATCCTTTTACACGTATGCGTCGAACTCTCATTAAGGCAGGTATGCCCGTTTTGGCAACGCTTGGTCTTGCACCGTCTCTGCTATATGCTGGAAATTATCACAGTCAGCGTGCCGAATTGGTGCGACAGTTGGTGGAAGAAACAGGTTTATCGAAACAACACATTGAACCCATTATTGCTCAAGCCGTGTTTGAACCTTCGATTATCAAACGCATCAAAACACCCTATGAATCACGGACTTATGCTGAATATCGTCCTCTTTTTGTGCATCCACGCTTGGCTAAAAAAGGAAAAGCTTATTTACAGAAACATGCCGCTATTTTTGAAGCCTCTGAAAAAAAATATGGTGTGCAAAAAGAAATTATTGCTGCGGTTTTGGGTATGGAAACACGTTATGGGGTGAATCGTGGCAAGGATGCTGTGGTTAGCTCTTTGTATACATTGGCAACAGGCTACCCACGCCGAGCTAAGTTTTTCCGCAGGGAACTGGGGGAGCTTTTATTGCTATGCCAAGAGGAAGGGCTGAATCCTCTTCAATTCAAAGGCTCTTATGCGGGGGCTTTTGGAACCACGCAATTTATTCCCTCATCTTATCGAGCTTATGCTGTTGATGCCGATGGTGATGGTAAGCGCAATGTTTGGACATCACCCGCCGATATTATCAACAGTGTTGCCAATTATTTTCACCAGCATGGTTGGAATGGGTCACAACCACTTGCATATTGGTTGGTAGATAAAGATGTTTCTAAGGCATTAAAAAAACAAGCCCAACAAGGTTTTAAACATTGGCAATATTTGGGCGATATACGTGCAAAACTCCCTGCTTTGGATGCACGTTGGCATGATGATGCCAAAGTGACGTTGATTGAAATGACGACCAAGCAAGGTAAACAAATCGCTTTGGTGGATTATAATTTTTATGTTATTACACGTTGGAATCGTTCATATAACTATGCCATGGCAGTCACTGAATTGGCTGCATTGATGGGTTGTAAGGCTTGCCAAACGCATGATTAAAGCACTTCAATGGTTCAATGTTTTTTGCTTGATTGGAGGCTTGCTATTTTTAAGTGGCTGCGTTCATCAGCGACCTTCGCCTGAATATATTCCAACAGCAAAATCTTCAAGGCATGTTCCAGCGGTGCATCAAGCTGATCATGATAAGGTGAAAATAGGTACTCCTTATCAAGTAGCAGGTGTTTGGTATTATCCACTGGCGAGCAATGAACGTTATGATCGCACAGGCATGGCGTCTTGGTATGGTAAAAAATTTAATGGCAAGAAAACTGCCAATGGAGAGCGTTATGATATGTATGGCATGACAGCTGCACACACCACACTCCCGATGCCCAGCCGTGTGCGTGTCACCAATTTATCCAATGGTCGGTCGGTGGTGGTGCGTGTGAATGATCGGGGACCTTTTGTCAAAGATAGGATTATTGATTTATCGTATGCAGCAGCCAAAGCCTTGGGTTATGAACGACAAGGAACAACGCGTGTGCGTGTGCAAACATTGGATGCCAATGGGCGCACGAGCAATACGCATAGTCGCGAACACCAGCGTGAGCGGAAGATCAATGGTCGGATTTATATCCAACTGGCGGCTTTTCGTTCATTTGAAAGTGCCAACCAACTGCGGCAACGTTTAGCCCAAGATTATCCTTCAGCCGATATTTTCCATACCAATCATGATGATTTGTATCGCGTTCGTTTGGGACCCTTTGCCAATGAATGGCGGAGTGAAAAAATACAAGCACAGCTGAAAGGTGAAGGCTATGCCCATCCCATGATTGTTGTGCAATAAATGAGACATACTTCGAATCGACCACGTTTAACAGCCTTTGGTGCGAGTTCCATTGGTGCATCTCACCCAATTTTTCAGGATGTGATTCAACTATCTGAAAGTATTGCCAAGGCAGGTTGGGATGGACAAATTGGCGGACACCAAGGCATGATGTCTGCTTTTTCTCAAGGTATGGTGGCTGGTGGCGGACATGCTCGTGGCATTACCCTTGAATGTTTTCCAACACCGCCTGAAAATAGCTTGTCTGAAGAAATTCGTACCCATGATTTCTTTACCCGTATGCAGCAATTGATTGAGGATTGTGATGCTTGGATTGTCTTGCCTGGTGGTTTAGGGACACTTGCAGAGTTAGCTATGACATGGGATTTGCTCGCCATTCGTATGATTCAAGAACGCCCTTTGATTTTATATGGTGATATGTGGCCACCCATTTTAGATACATTGAACGAACACTTATATGTGTCCGTGAACAGTATTATAGAACATGCACAATGTTGTACAAAACATGATGAGGTTTTAACTATTTTAAATGATAATCAATACAACGATGTTTGACCGCCAGTTTACCTTCCAAGATAGTGAACCCATGCGTTTGGATTCTGCTTTGGCAGCCTTGGTGCATGATGTGTCGCTTTCTAAACGTCGGATTCGCACAGCGATTGATGATGGCAGTGTTTATGTGAATAAAAAACGCACCCGTAAAGCGGGCTTGATGCTGAAAGGTGGAGAAAAACTGCGTTTGGTGATGCTTGATGAAGCGTTGGTGGCATTTGAAGGCGAGCAGTTGATTTGGCAACAGCGAGATTTATATTTGATTCATAAACGCAGTGGGCAATATGCCCAAGAAGCCTTACATCGTAGCAAAGGTTGTATCCCAGATGTTTTGGCAAAGCATCTAAACATGCATCCAAGACAAGCCAAGTTTTTGCGACCAGTGCATCGCTTGGATCGAGATACATCGGGGTTGATGTTGCTTTGTTCGGATGCCAAAAAATTGCAACACTTGCAGGCTTTATGGCATTCGCATGTGCAAAAGTCCTATCTTGCATTGGTCTCACCTGCTCCCGAATGGGAGGAACAACGCATGACATTTCCGATTGGTAAACAAAAGGATCGCTTGGGGCGTTTTCATGTACAGGCGGCGGGGAGAGCTTGTGATACCGAGGCAAAAGTCTTGGAGCGACGCGGCAATGTCGCTTTGCTACAACTCACACCGCATACAGGTCGTACACACCAATTGCGTGTTCATTTATCACACATAGGCTGCCCGATTTTGGGTGACAGACGTTATCAAGGTCAACGTCATCAACGCTTAATGTTGCATGCACACACTTTACGTCTTAACAAACCTGCACTTCCAAAAACTATAGAATGGATCGCTGAAACGGAGGAAAACTGGCAATGGCCTGGTTAAAATTGATTGGTTGTATCATAAGTTTAAGTATGGCATCGCTTGCCCATGCAGAATCACATGGTCGTGATTGGCCAGCTTCCCCCACCTTGGAAGCCAAATCTTGGGCATTGATTGATGCACAATCCGAACAGGTGATTGTGCAACACAATGCAACAGAAGAGCTTGCACCTGCAAGTTTGACCAAGCTGATGACCTTGTACCTTATTTTTGAAGATTTAAAGTTGGGACGTTTGAATAAAGATGAACGCCTCACTGTCAGTAAGAAGGCATGGAAAATTGGTGGTAGCACGATGTTTTTAGAGCCGCGTATGCATCCCAAAGTGGGCGATTTGATTCATGGTATTGCTACCTATTCGGGCAATGATGCGTGTATTGTCATGGCTGAACATATTGCAGGCAGTGAATCTGCATTTGCAGAACGGATGAATGCCAAAGCCAAAACCTTGGGTATGAACCATAGTCATTTTGTCAACGCGACAGGTTATCCTGCCAAAGGGCATTACAGTTCCGCATTGGATATGGCATTGCTTGCCACAGCACTTTGGCGTGATTTTCCTGAAGAGTATAAAGTCTTTGCAGAACGTGACTTTACCTATGATGGTCGTAATCAACCCAATCGAAACCGTTTACTCTGGACAATGAAAGGAGCGGATGGGCTGAAAACAGGGCATACTCAAGAAGCAGGTTATTGTCTGGTGGGTTCAGCTCAGCGGGATGGCACACGCTTTGTTTCGGCGGTGTTTGGTACAAAATCAGATCGTCAGCGTGCAACTCAATCCAAAGTGTTGTTGGAACATGGCTTTCGTAATTTTATTACCATGCGTCCGATGGAACGTGAGATTCGCCGTGATATTGAAGTCTATGGTGGTACAGCCAATCATGTTTGGCTAAAACCTGCACATAGCATTGCTGTGACAGTTCCCAAGGGTTTAGAAAAAGAATTAAAATTTCGTTTAAAATATAAAACACCACAACGCGCACCCATTCAGAAAGGTCAGCAAATTGGTAGTATCGAGGCCGTGTTAGAGCATCAAAAACAACAAACTGTACTCACACAAGTACCGATGTTGGCAGTACGTGATGTTGAAGCTGCCAATTGGTTTGGACAGCAATGGGATGAATTGCGTTTGTGGTGGCAAGAAAAAAACAAGGAAGAGGTGCAGCCATGAGTCCAACACTGACAGCCTATGTGAATGGGCAATTTATGCCGCTGGATGCTGCGACCATTCATATTGAAGATCGTGGCTTTCAATTTGCCGATGGTATTTATGAAGTGGTGGCATGTTTGGATGGTCACTTCTTGGATTTGGATGCACATTTGGCACGCTTGCAACGTTCATGTGAAGCTGTACAGATTCCTTTGCCGTGTCCTTTGAGTGAGCTGGCTGTGTTGATTCAACAAACGTATGAACGCAACCCTTATTCTGATGCGATGGTGTATGTGCAAATCACCCGTGGTGTAGCTCCGCGTTCTCACCTACCCCATCATCAACTCACCCCCACATTGATTATCACTTCTCGTCACCTTCCTCAGCCTTCGGATGAAAAGGTGGCAACGGGTGTGAAGGGCATCACCTTGCAAGATATTCGTTGGAAACATTGTGAGATCAAATCCATTGCACTGCTTGCCAGTGTGATGGGTAAGCAAGAAGCCCATGCGCGTGGTGCCGATGAAGCTTTTTGGCTGAATGAACAAGGTCATGTTTTGGAAGGGTGTTCGACCAATATTCTTGCCATCATTGATGGTGTGTTGGTGACGCATCCTTTGGATCGTCAAGTCTTGGGTGGTATTACCCGTAATATGGCGATTTCTGTTGCCAAGGCACAGCATATACATGTGGAAGAACGTCCTTGGACTCTGGATGAAGCGGGTATCTCAGAAATGATGATGAGCAGTACCACCAATGCCGTTATGCCCATCACGATATTGAATGAAAAAGCAGTGGGTGATGGCAAAGCGGGTGTACAGACCTTACAAATTCGTCGCTGGATGATTGAAGAAATGGAACGATTACGTGTCGCTTAAATTGCAAGCGCTTCTGTTGGATATGGATGGTACAATTGTGGATGCCTTCACGCCGATTGTGCGTGCTATGCAACAAACCTTGCATGAATTTGCTTTGCCAGAGCTTTCTGCCTTGGAGATTCGCAGACATACAGGTCAAGGTGATTGCAGCATGAAAAAACTTTTTGGCGAACATCAAGATGCTGCTACCCAGCGTTTTATTCAACTTCATGATGAGGATTATTTGACAGGCTTGAAACCCTTGTTGGGTGCGGAAGCATTATTGAAAGATATGCAACAGCAAAGGGTGGCAGTTGCGATTGTTACCAGCAAAGGGCAACACCGCGCCGAAGATCAGTTAAAACACCTCGGTTGGCTACGATTGATTCATACCATTGTGGGCAAACTAGAAGGACGGGCCAGTAAGCCAAATCCTGAGACTTTATGCTTGGCAGCGGATGCGATGCACGTTGATCTTCAAAAGACAGTGATGGTGGGTGATGGGATTGCAGATATGAAAGCCGCTGTTCGTGCGCAATCGTATGGTGTGGGGCTAACAGCATCATTTTCTGATCAAGAATTGAAAGAAGTTGGCGCACAAAAAACATTTGCAACGCTCCCAGAGGTTCATACATGGCTCAAAACACAGATTCTATGAGCAAAGACGCACTGATTCGTTTTTTACTGCTGGATGCTCAATGTCGCGGCGCGATCATTCGCGGTTCGCATATTTTTGATGTGGCAGCGACAACGCATGGTCTAAGCGATGAACCCGCGACTATTTTTGGACAGAGCTTGTTGGCATCCATGCTACTGTTAAGCGTGAGTAAAGGCGGTGTGCGTCAGGTGTTACAACTGGATAGCCAAACTACACAAGCCCCCATACAACGTGTTCTATGTGAATCACGTGCAGGATCTGTACGTGGTTATTTGAATTGGCAAGAAAATGAACAAGGGCAGCGTAACCCACAGCAAGGTATGGCTGCTTGGATGGGTGAGAAGCTACAGATTTCAACCGTACGTGATTTGGGCTTTGGGCAACCTTATGTGTCCACCATTGAGCATCAGTCGGCATATATGGCTGACCATATCGTACATTACCTGAATCAATCGGTGCAAGTGCGCGCAGATGTGGTGCTGGTGGGTGATTTGGCAATCTTGATCGAAGCGATGCCAGAATGTTCGGATGATGCTTGGTTTAAAGCGGTGGAAGCTTTGGCAAAGGTATCCAACAAAGCATTACAAACAGAGACACCTGAAAAAATTCTAGAAAATTTTCAGCATTTACACTGCAAGGTGGTTGGACATGATGATTATGCTTATCATTGTGCTTGCTCCAGTGAACGTATGGAAAATATTTTAAAAAGCATGCATCAAGAAGGGCTTGAAGAACTTTGCGATGAAAACAAGCAAGTCACACTCTCTTGCCAGTATTGCAGCAAATACTATACATTGGATATTTCATGAAAATTATCACTGCCAATCTCAATGGCATTCGTGCTGCAACGCGCAAAGGGTTTTGGCATTGGTTTCAGGCTGAAAATGCCGATATTTTATGTCTGCAAGAACTCAAAGCTCAAGAACACCAAATTCCAGAAGAAGCCAAGCCTGAGGGCTATCATTGTTTTTATCATATCGCGGAAAAAGCAGGCTATTCAGGGGTTGCACTTTATAGCCGCATGAAGCCTGATGCCGTTTATATTGGATTGGCTGCAGTGGATGAGGGTGTGGATTGGTCAGATATTGATTGTGAAGGTCGTTTTGTGCAAGCAGATTTCGGCAACCTTTCCATCATCAGTGCTTATTTTCCATCAGGTTCATCATCGGATCAACGCCAAGCCTTTAAAATGAGCTTTTTGAAACGTTTTTTACCCTTTATCAGTGGTTTGAAGGCAGAAGGTCGCGACATTATCTTGTGTGGTGACATCAATATTGCACATAACAATATCGACATTAAAAATTGGCGTGGCAATCGTAAAAATTCAGGTTTTTTACCCGAAGAACGTGCTTGGATGGATGATTTGTTGGCTGGGCATGGTTTTATCGATGCTTTCCGCCAACTTTACCCTGAAAAAGAGCAATATTCTTGGTGGTCGAATCGAGGCAAGGCGCGTGCGAACAATGTGGGATGGCGCATTGATTATCACCTTTGCACACCCCTGATTGCATCCACTTTTACCGATATTTCTGTGTATACTGAGACATGGTTTTCCGATCATGCACCCGTGATTGCTTGTTTGGATGACTTTGACATCCACCCCATCAATAAATGCAGGGGATTGGATGAGCATGATGCTAATACTGGTCTTTACACATCATGATTGCGTGATGTTTGAAGAAGCCAGTGATCTGCTGAGTCTTCATCATCAAAGCTGCCATCCAACTGCGCTTCATAAGCTTGTTGAATGATCGCCCCCATTTTTTTTCCTGATGAGATGCCACGTATTATCAAAAACTTGCCAGTGATGATGGGCTTAATTTTTTGGCGATGACTTTCTAACTTACGCGCCTTTTCCAGCCAAGGCAATGCTGGACGAGAGGGTGGTGATGGCGCACGTCCTGAAGCATCGGCTTCAACCAACCTTTCCCAAAGTTCAATGGATGCAGGTTCAAGTCGGTGCGCCAAACGTCGAATAGCTCGTGCGCTGGGTTGACCAGATAGGTGTGTGATATGATCGTAAACCAAGGGTGTGACATACCGTTCTACCCATTTGGGCGCGGCAATATTTTGCAGGAATGCGCGACTGGGCTCAATGCCAGCTTGACTATGGTTGGGTGAATGGACATGCCCTGCTTCATCGGTAAATGTTGTTTCAGGCTTCCCCAAATCATGGCAAAGCGCAGCAAACACAAGGTATTCAGTGCTTTTGTCATTCAAATTTTCACGTTTGGCGATGAAGGAAGCTTGATCACAGACTTGCAAGGTGTGTTTCCAAGCATTGCCTTCGGGATGCCAACGGGAATCTTGCGGGCAATTCAAGAGTGGGGTGAGGGAAGGGTATAAACCAAGCCACCCTGAATCATGTAATGCTTGTAATCCAAAGGATGGATATGCGGCATGCGCCCACTTTTGCCATTCACCCCAAATGCGTGAGCATGCCAGTGTTGATGCTTCGGGTAATAAATCATGGCACAACTGCGCAGTTTCAGGCGTAAGTTTCAGGCGAAAACGTGCTGCAAATTGCATGGCACGCAACACACGCAGAGGATCTTCAGAAAAAGCAGGGGATACATGGCGTAATCGACCGCATTGCAAATCTTTTTGACCGCCGTGAAAATCCAGTCGTTCACTTGTTAATGGGTCAAACATCATGGCATTGATGGTAAAATCACGACGTAAACTGGCAATTCGGGGGGATAAATGGATGTCATGGGTGATGTCAAAACCTGCATGTCCTGCATGGGTCTTTTTTTCGGTACGTGGCAATGCCAAATCAAAGGCTTCACCCTTTACCCATAGTTTGAGTACACCAAAATGTTTACCCACTTGCTCGCTATGCCCCATTGGGAGGGTGATTTTTTGCAAGTTATCGGCGCTTAAACCATAAATTTCCAAATCCATGTCTTTGGGCTTGATGCCCAAACATAAATCACGAACACATCCTCCCACAAGCCAAGCTTTGCCACCTTTTTTCGCAATATTTTGACATAGCTTGATGAGCGTTGGGGAAAGTTGTTGTGTCCATAAGGCAGGGGCTTGCAAAACATGGGTTGTCATATCCGAATTCCATATTCGACAAGGTAGAATGGCAAGTTTATATGCTTGATTCGTTTGATTATAGATGGTCAATGCGACGTTTCAAATGACGAATATTCACTTCAATATCCGTAGTAAGCAAGTCAGTTCGACACAGACCAAGCCCTGTTTTGAACGTTTTCGGATAAAATGGGCTATGTCTGTATGACCTTTTTCTGTGTTCTCACAGTCGGCTTGAAGCCACTTATCTTTGAATTTCATAGCCAAAAATCAAATTTCTTTGCCGATACATCAATAACAACATGAATCAAGGATGTTTTTGACATCATATTCTCCTGTAGTGCAATGTTTCCAAGTTCCCCGACCCTGCAACGTGTTCGCCTTGCCAAACTTGTAGATACAAACTTTTATGGTCTCGGGTACTCCACAGTTTAGACGAAAAAGGGCGGGGGATGAGTCGTTAAAGTTGATGAAGATACTTCTCAGCCAACAATAATTCAAAATGCACCCATTCATCCACCAAATTTTCAGATAAAACGTCTGCGTGTTGATGGCACCATGCCATGGTTTTCCCATCCGAAACATGAATTTTCATGCAACATACGATGCTATCTTGCTGCATCCAAGTTTGAATCAATTGGATCAATTCAGGTAAACCTTGCTCTGTTAATGCAGACACAGCCACTCGGCTACCATCAATCACATCCAAAATGCGTGACCTAACGTCTGGGGCTTGATCCACTTTATTCAACACTTCAATGATGGGTGGACAATCATCACCATCCAAGCCCAAGTGTCGCAATGTGTCTTCGACCACTGTTTTTTGCATCGGTGATTCAGAATCAGAAATATCACGGACGTGTAAAATTAAATCAGCTTCAATCACTTCTTCCAAGGTCGCACGGAAAGCATTGACCAATTCATGCGGTAAATCCTGCACAAAACCCACAGTATCAGAGAGCATCAAGCTTTGATGAGAGCCAAGCTCTAATTTTCGCAGGGTAGGATCGAGTGTCGCAAACAATTGATCTGCGGCATAGACATCAGCCTTGGTCAATCGGTTGAATAACGTGGATTTTCCAGCATTGGTATAACCCACCAACGCCACGGTTGGAATATCATGGCGTTGTCGCCCGACACGTTGGGTTGAACGCATGCGTTGCACCAGTGCCAGTTCTGCTTCCAGTTTTTTAATCGAATCACGAATCATGCGGCGATCCAATTCAATTTGACGCTCACCTGGCCCGCCCAAAAAGCCATGACCACCACGCTGTCGTTCCAAATGCGTCCAAGAATGCACCAAACGCCCCAACTGATAATTCAAACTGGCCAATTGCACTTGTAAGACACCTTCACGGGTACGTGCGCGCGCGCCAAAAATTTCAAGAATCAGCCCCGTACGATCAACCACCTTGGCATTGCATGCCGTTTCAATATTTTTTTGTTGAACAGGGCTTAAATTGTGATCGACAAAAATCACATCCAACTCTTCTTCTTCAACAATGTCAGCAATGGTTTTCAAATGCCCTGAACCGATCAATGTCGCAGGAATAATTTTGCGAATCGGTACTTCTTTGGACTCTTTCAACAAACAATCACAAGAAAGTACCAGTTGTTCAAATTCATGCAGGCGCGAGGCGCTGGCATGTTCTCCCCAGCGTGCATCTGCCATGCGTGGATGAATGGCAATCGCCCATGCGGATTCTTCTTCTGTTTCAATCATGTCCATGGATCAATATCTCCAGTTTTTCTAATAACCTGCATGAGCGGTAGCAGTGTAGCCGATATTCCTATCGATACGCTGGTGCCATCGTGAGGTGGTGACGTAATATTTGCTTATATTATACTGCAACCACTCATAAACTGAATGAAATATTTTGAATATTATGCTTTAAAACCTAATAGACCACAGAAAAAAAAAGCCTGAAAGTTCAAGTTCTGCACAGTTGGAGTATAACAAACGTCAACGATAGCGATTTACGGCAGCAGGCAGAGCTGCGAAATACGTGTCTATAAAAAACAGCCCATCACCCGTCATCCACTGATTTTGGCGAGCAATACGGTAAACTTGGCGTTCATGTCTTCGTTAAAGCCCTTTCGGCAACAAACAGGGCTTGAGTGGAAAACTCAAAAAGATATATTCAAGGGAATTGACAGCGATTTGGGCTTGTCCAACAAACGGCTCAGGTCGTGGCTCGCTTCACTCTTACGACCTAACCTTATTCGTTAGATGATTTCATTTCTACCTCAGTACTACTGAACTCCAATATTTTATCAGGCGCATCTGATGTTAATGACTCAACATCCTTAAGCTTTCTTTCCATAACATTGGTTCTTGTAGTGCGTAGAGTTTCAAGCGTGCCAGATGCAGTATTAAGTTGTTTTTGCACTTTATCAAAAACACTTGAGAAAGTGTTGAACTCAGATTTAACCACCTTCAATACATCCCATACCTCACTACTCCTTTTCTGTACCGCAAGTGTTCTAAAGCCCATTTGCAAACTACTTAAAAATGCAGACAATGTAGTTGGCCCTGTAACAGTAATTTTATATTTATTTTGAAGTTTTTCAAAAAGTTGAGGGTGTCTTAATACTTCTGCATATATCCCTTCTACAGGCAAGAACATAATTGCAAAATCAGTTGTATGTGGCGGATCTATGTATTTTTGACTAATATCTTTTGCGAAGCCTTCGATAGCTTTAATTAAAGATTTTTGTGACGCCTCTATTTGTATTTTATCGCCAATATCAAATGCATCTAGCAGTCTGTTATAATCTTCCATTGGGAATTTTGAATCAATAGGTATCCATACTTCTTTCCCCGATTCATTTCCAGGCAATTTAATAGCAAACTCAACATTAGCTTGGCTTCCTTTTTTTGTAGCAACATTTTTAGAATATTGTTCGGGTGATAGTATTTGCTCCAAAATTGCTTCTAATTGATATTCTCCAAGAGTTCCTCTGGTTTTCACATTTGATAAAACTTTTTTCAAATCACCAACACCAGTTGCAATGGTTTGCATTTCCCCCAAGCCTTTATGAACCATCTCTAATCGTTCACTCACTTGCTTAAAGGATTCACCCAATCGTTTTTCAAGAGTAGTTTGAAGCTTTTCATCAACTGTTGTTCTCATTTCAGTTAGCTGCTTATTATTGTCTTCTCTAATAGCTTTTAATTGCTTTTCAATCGTAGATTCTATGCTTTTAATGTTTTCAGTTGATTGTTTATTTGATTGGGTTTGTTGTTGTCCAAAGTCTTTAAACCTTTCCATAAGAAGATTATTAAGAGCTTTGATATTCTGAGAAAATTCACCCTCGAAAGAGGATAATGATTTTGTTAATTCATTACGGTTTTCTTTTATCGCGTCTGAACAATACCTTCGCCAGTTTTAGAGAATATATTGGTAAAAAACCCTAGTGTTTGTAACACATTGATTTAGAAAGCGTATATTAAAAATAACATCGGGGTTTGGGGGATGTTATTTTTAATATACCACAATATTCTATAATGTTATGGTTACTCGCTTGCTTTGCGCTAAACGCGCTGAATCTTGGCGAAGGTATTGCTGAAACCTGCTTATTAAATACATGTTGCTGATCGTTTTGTTTGTTGAATTTCGAATCGATGGTTGTTTCAATACTTTTAATATTTTCAGTTGATTGCTTATTTGATTGAGTTTGCTGTTGCCCAAAATCTTTAAACCTTTTCGTAAGTAAATCATTAAGAGTTCCGATATTCTGAGAAAATTTATCCTCGAAAGAGGATAATGATTTTGTTAATTCACTACGATTTTCTTTTATCGCATCTGAAATCTGCTTATTAAATAAACATTGCTGATCATTTTGTTGATTAAATTTATCATTTAGAAAGGCGTTTGTTTTATCGTTACTATCCGTTAATTTTTTCTCAAAATTACCTATAGAGCCTGACAATTCCTTTCTATTTTTTTCGGAAATATCATTTGATTCTGTTCTATTTCTCTGTATTTCGCTTTTTATTCTATCTTCAAAATCATTCAATTGAGGCTTAATATCGACCTTAACCTCTTTTTTAAATACCACAACAATATGAACTATCGCAAGTATTATTAGTGAAATAAGTAGTATTTCTGTCATGACTTTATCTCCTTTTGTTATATAATCTGAATTCAAATGATAAGTGAAATTTCCACTATCGATTTTATGCGTACTCCACTGTTTTCCTCAAATACTATAATGGAAAAACTGACCCAGTGCCAGAAAGACCAATCCTTCATCATTTCATACCTCGTTTGATTCAGTAACTGATGTTACGCACACAACTCTTTCACCACAAGAAATAGATGAAATAGAGGCTTGATGATCGCGTTGATCTGCATTCCCACGATATAGGCGTATGAAAATGATCATATTATCCCATCAACCTATGCTTTCTCGCACCCCTTCCTAAAAATTCGCCAACTTGTCATCCCCGAAACCTTTTATTGGGGATCTATCGATACATATAAATACGCCCATAGACCCTCGACACAAGCACTCGGGGGTGACGATCTATTTCAGTCAAGCGCGTAATATCAGTCAGTAAAGGAGTAAAATCGCACGCTTAACCCCTTAAAGCTAGGGCAATTCGAAAACATGCGAGGTAATCACCATGATAGCGAATAATACCTTCAAACAGGATGATGAAAAGCACCTTCATCATTTGGAACTCAAAGGTTCCCCCCCCCCCCCAAGACTATTGACGTTTACGCACTCATACGTGCGGTCAAGCTGGATTGTATGGTCTGAAATTCTTCTATCAGCATGTACTACAACAATCATATAGTCATTCAAGTATTAAATCACCCCCATCATCCCGAAATCTTGTATCGGGAATCTAATAATAGACCCTCGATACAAGCACTCGAGGGTGATGATTGGATGATAGAAATGATAGTTCTATACTTCAACACCTTCGCCAATTTTCAGGTGTTTTGGCATAAACCAAGTGAGCAACCACCTCATTTCTTATATCCATCATATATTTAAAATCATATCGCCAAAATGCTGAAGTGATTTTTAATGTACACCTGATAAATCAATCTGTTGCAGCCATTAGTTTTTTATTTTTGTTTTAGGATTAATTTTAGCGAAGGTGTTGATACTTGAGTGATTATAGCAGTATGCAAGCTCGCAGCATCAGCTTTGTGTGCGTGTGGTGTTTGGTTTTTAAACCATGTGACTTGGCGTTTGGCATAACGGCGGGTCGCAGTTTTGGCATCACGAATAGCATCACCCAGTGTGCCTCCACCATGCAGGTAATCCAACATTTGACGGTAGCCCACGGCGCGTAAAGCAGGATGAAGTTCAGGCATATTTTGAGCATCCAACCAACGGACTTCATCCAGCCAGCCTTGTTGCATCATCGTGTCAATACGCTGTTCCAAGCGTTGGCAAAGCTGTGAGCGTTCCATACTTAAAATAAAGATAGGGCAGTCCACAGATTCATGTTTTTTTTCGTGTTCTGATTGCCATATTGATAATGGTTTTTGTGTACTTTCAAAAACACATAAGCCACGCATGATGCGTTGGCTATCCGTCGCATCCAATCGCGCGGCTAAATCCTTATCACATACTTGCAATAATTGATGTAAATAGGGTGTGCCATACTCTTGTTGTAAGCTTAGAAAATGTTCTCGAATCGTCATGTTGATAGGTGGAATATCCGCAAAGCCTTCCAATAAAGCACGCAAATACATGCCAGTTCCACCCACAATGATGGGAGTTCTTCCTGCTTTGTTCTCTTGTTGAATGATGGATAGCGCTTCATTCGCCCAGCGTTGAGCAGACCAAATATCCTGAATATCCGCACAATCCAATAAATAATGCGGCACAGAAGCCCGTTCTTCAAGACTGGCCTTGGCTGTGCCAATATCTAAACCTCGGTACAGTTGCATGGAGTCACAAGAAATAATAGAAGTATTGAATTGTTGCGCCAGTGTGATGGCTAACGCGGATTTCCCTGTACCTGTTGCACCCATCAAGGCGATAGCGCGGTGTTTTGTCATATTTATTTCCTGATGCGTAAAAATTGTAGCAGTGACTGAAGCCTTGTATCCAGTGTATTATCATCCATACGCAGCATATCGCGTTGAATCATCACGCGAATCAATAACATCCATAAAGGGCTTAATATCAAAGAAAAAGCAATCACAATCATCGCCATTTGATGACCATCATGGCTTAAAATGTGTAAGGATAAACCCAGTGATGCCAGTAAAAATGAAAGCTCGCCAATTTGAGAGAGCAAAGCTCCCGTCATCAAGGACATCGCCCAGCTTTCTCCCAATAAACGCAAGGTAATGGTATTGATACCAGAATTGAGGACAAACACTGCCAAAGTCACCATCAACACAAGAAAAATATGATCCCACATGAAACTTAAATCCACCAACATACCCACAGATAAAAAGAAAATCGCCACAAACACCACATATAAGGAGCGCAAATGTTCTTCAACCCATTCCGCTTGATCGGATGAATTCAGCACCATACCCGCTAAAAAAGCACCAAAGGGTGCGGAAAGACCCAAAGAAGCGGTTAAACCCGCAGCGGAAAAGCAAAGCAACAAGCCCATCATGATACGTTTATCCAAGGTTTGTTTGAGTGCATCGGGGATATGCCAACCCGGATGACGTAAAATCCACACCACCAAAGCCAACAATACAACCCCGCCGATGACTTGCGTCAGCACTTGTTGCATAGAAATTTCGTTGCCACCCAACATGCCCAAGACAATCATAATGGGAACAATCGCCAAATCCTGCATCAATAAAATGCCCAAAGCATGTTGCCCCAGTGGTGTTTCCAACTCCTCAGAATCTTTCAACATAATCAAGACAACAGCCGTTGAACTCATGCTGATGATAAAACCAAACAATAAGCCAGCTTGCCAAGTCCAGTTCATCAACCAAGCTGTCAATGAACAAACTGCCACCGAAAGCGTCATTTGAGCAAATGTTCCAATGACTGAAATACGCCAATGTTCAACCAAGCGCGTCATAGAGACTTCCATGCCGACAAAAAACATCAGCATAATCACCCCCAATTCACCCAAATGTTCCAGTAACACTTCATCTTGCACCCAGCCCAAGCCAGAAGGTCCGACAACAAGCCCTGTGATGATATAGGCAACAGCAGCAGGAATTTTGAACACGCGCAAGGTGTACGCAAACAAAAAAGAAAACAACAACACGCCAACAATGGCAAATAAAACGCCGTTCATATCCATAGGGTTGGTTTATTTCAAATCATTGAGCGTTAACGATGCAACGGCTGCTTTATAGCTTGCGTTTGCCATATATCGAATGGTTAACAAAGCAAAGGCAATGCGTTGAATATAAAATAGTGCGGCCACGATAAAAAAAGATGACACCATTTCAAACCAAAAAATATTGGTATGTGTTGAGTTTGCCAATTCCGAATAGGTGAGGAAATAGCCAACCAACACCATGGATAATATGGTGCCGATGGTAAGGGCTATATTTTCATGCGTGCTTTTAATATTTTCTAACATTTCTTCTGACATTATATTTTTTTCCTTATTTTTATTCTTTTCGTCCAAACAAACGATCCAATTCATGCAATGATAATTTTACATAAGTGGGGCGACCATGATTACACTGAGCAATATTTGGGGTTTTTTCCATGTCACGGAGTAGGTTTTCTTGTTCTTCATGGTGCAAGATCCGCCCTGATTTAATCGATCCTTTACAGGCTCGATTACCCAGCCAACGCTCCAAAACACGCCCCAAACCTGACGTACCAGCCTCCATGTTTACACCCAATAAACAACAGGACTCAATCAGCTCTAACACCAAGTTTTCAGGCGATTCATCCGCTAACATCGCAGGCACACCATACAATAGAAAGGATTCATCATCTTGCATGGATAGTTTGACACCAAAAGCATTCAAGGTTTCATCATGATCCGATAACCATGCCGCTTGCTCACCTGAAATATCAATAGGCAAAGGGGTTAAAAGCATTTGACAGGCAATGGAGCTTGTGGCGAGTTGGGCTTTAAGTTGCTCATAGCGAATACGTTCATGGGCGGCGTGTTGATCCACCAAAATTAGACCTTCATAGGTTTGACTCAAAATATAACAGCGGTGTAATTGTGCCAAGGCTGTGCCAAGTTTAAGCGGAGATTGCACGGAGGAAGCTTGATAGTTGGCTGCATTTTCTTGTACTTCGGGTGTTTGAGACTCGGGGGCCCGAAACAACAAGGATTGCAATTCAGACGAGGCTTTCTCATGTTTTTCTGGATGAGCTGAAAAACTACGGGCTTGCAATAGATTGTTGGGGGATTGAGAGCTAAAGCGTGGCATATTGCTTTGTACAGTGGCTTGGGTCGGCGTATTTGATGGACTGAGTGATTGTAAGGCTTTCTGTGTTGTCGTACTGGCAACCGTTTGCCCCATCCGTTCAATACCCGCCCGCACACAGGCAACAATGGCAGCACGCACCGTTTGAGGTGAACTAAAACGCACTTCACGTTTGGCAGGATGCACATTGACATCCACCTTGGCGGGGTCGATTTCAATGCGAATTACTGCCACAGGATAACGATCATGAAACATCACATCTCGATAAGCTGCACGCAAGGCAGCCATCAATTGTTTATTCCGAATCACCCGCCCATTGACCAAGAAATTCATGCGGGTTGAATCACGATGGTGGAACGTGGGTAAGCCCAAATGAGCCGAAACCAAGATGCCTTCATGTTCGACGCTTTGCTCAAGACTATTTTGAGAAAAATCCTTGCCCATCATGGTAAACACACGCTGGGCTTCACTTTCTGCATGAAAATCAAGACGTTTGCGTCCATCCAAATCCAAACGCAAGGAAACCGAAGGATGCGCCAATGCCAAAGCTCTAAACACCTCGATAATCGCCGCTTCTTCGGTTTTGTTGGTGCGCATAAAGTTAAGTCGTGCAGGCGTATTCAAAAATAAATCCAACACTTCCAGTTTCGTGCCTTGGCGTGTTGGCGCAGGGCGCACTTCAGTATTTTTTCCACCATGAACACGAACTTCAGTGCCTTCTTGATTGCCTTTGGCGCAGGTCAACATGCGAAAACGTGACACCGATGCAATCGAAGGTAACGCCTCACCACGAAAACCATGCGATGCGATGCGATGTAAATCTTCGGATGTTTCAATTTTGCTGGTGGCATGACGTTGTAATGCCAGTTCAGCATCGGCTACGGACATACCACAACCATCATCCTCTATTTCAATCCGCTTTTTGCCTGCTTCTTCAATGCGCACGACAACAGATGTTGCCCCTGCATCCAAGGCATTTTCCATCAACTCCTTCACTGCCGAAGCAGGGCGTTCCACCACCTCACCTGCCGCAATTTGATTGGCAACATGCGGTGGTAGAACATGAATAAATGTGGATTGAGTCATAGGTTAAGGCATGTCACGGATTATGAAGCCGCGCGCGCCGCTGCGATCGCAGCCATATTGACAATATCATCGACACTGGCACCAGTATGTAAGACATGCACCTGTTGCGGCAAACCGATTAAAATAGGACCAATGGCTGTACCACCACCCAGTTCTTTCAATAATTTATAAGCAATATTACCTGCTTGCATGGTGGGAAATATCAAGATATTGGCAGCTTCTTTGGTTTTAGCGAAGGGGTATTGCGCTAAAATAGTCGCATTGACCGCTGTATCCGCCTGCATTTCACCATCCACTTTTAAGCTTGGGTGTTCACGGTGTAAAATTTTCACGGCATTGGCCACTTTTTGTGATTCAGGGTGTTTGGCACTGCCAAAATTGGAGAAAGAAAGCATGGCAACACGAGCTTCACAACCCATCGCTTCAGCTGTTCGTGCGGTTAAGATGGCCAACTCAGCCAATTGATCGGCATCCATATCCACATTGACCGTACAATCCGCCATGAAATAGGCGCGTTCTTCCATAATCATCATATAGACACCATAGACATGGTGCTTTCTGCCTGTGTTGACATCATGTCCAAGCACTTGCAGCACAGGGCGTAATACATCGGCATAATGGGCTGTACGACCTGATAACATACCATCCGCATAACCTTGACGCACCATCATGGCGGCTAAGGTGTTACGATCATGGCGCAATGTTTTGACAGAACTTTGACGCAATACCCCCTGACGTTTTCGATCAAAATACCAAGCATCTGCCAAACTATCAAAACGCGCATCTTCTTGATGTGGATCAAGGATTTCAATGCCTTCCAGGCTTGCACCCGTTGCCTCAATATAATCACGAATGCGTTGTTTTTGACCCATGATAATCGGTGTTGCCACGCCTTCATCACGCATGGCAATGGCAGCTTGAATGACCACCTCATCATCACCTTCAGGTAAGACCAATTTTAACGGATGACGTTTGGCTTTTTCAGAAATCAAACGCATAAAGCTGCGGGATTGGTCAATCCTATCCCCTAATTCTTGTTGGTAGGCTTTGATGTCTTGCAAGGGCTGACGCGCCACGCCGCTATCTGTGGCAGCCTTGGCAACGGCCGCAGGCACCACTTCAATCAAACGCGGGTCAAAGGGTTTGGGTAAAATGTAAAATTTACCAAAGCTTAATTCTTTTTCACCGTACGCTTTCAACACAGAAGCGGGAACATCGCTGCGTGCCAATTCTGCCAAAGCATACACCGCAGCCTGTTTCATTTCTTCATTGAAGGTGGTGGCGCGAACATCCAATGCACCACGAAATAAGAATGGAAACCCCAATACATTATTGACTTGGTTGGGGTGATCGGAACGCCCCGTTGCCATGATTAAATCGGAGCGTGTTTGCATGGCCACATCATAAGCAATTTCAGGATCGGGGTTGGCCATAGCAAAGACAATCGGCTTGTCTGCCATGCTTTTGAGCATATCAGGGGTGACCATATTGCCTTGTGATAAGCCCACAAACACATCAGCATCAACCATGATTTCTGCCAAGGTCTGATCTTTATCGCCATTGGCAAAATAAGCTTTGTGTGGTGGTAAATCATCACCACGACCCTCATAAATCACACCCTTGCGATCCAAAAAGAAAATATTCTCCTGTTTGGCACCCAAAGATTCAATCAGCTTCATGCAAGCAAAACCAGCTGCTCCCGCACCCAAGCAAACAATTTTCACATCTTCAATCTTCTTATCTTGCAAAATCAAAGCATTGATAAAAGCTGCGGCAAGAATCACCGCCGTACCATGCTGATCATCATGCAATACAGGGATGTTCATGCGTTTTTTGAGTTCTTCTTCAATAATAAAACATTCAGGTGCCTTGATGTCTTCTAAATTGATGCCGCCAAAGGTGGGCTCCATGCGTGCAATGGTGTCCACAATTGCCATGGGATCAGTCTCATCCAGCTCAATATCAAACACGTCAATATCGGCAAAACGTTTGAACAAGACTCCTTTGCCTTCCATCACTGGCTTGCCAGCCAAAGCACCAATATTTCCCAAGCCCAACACGGCTGTACCATTGGTAATTACACCGACCAAGTTGGCACGCGCAGTATATTTATACGCAAGCTCAGGGTTTTTCTCAATTTCCAAACAAGGAACGGCAACACCCGGCGTATATGCCAATGCCAAATCACGTTGGGTCACACAAGGCGTGGTTGTTTTGATGGCGATTTTACCCGCTGTTGGATATTGATGATAATCCAAGGCATCTTGTTCAAATTGTGTATGTGTTGCATCCTTGTTTGACATACTGACTCCTTATGGCACTAATTTTTATAAAACTACTTGGCATTCACTTGTAAAATAATACCTGCGGGTAGTAATTCAATGGTTTCCATCCGATGCCCCAAACTCATGGATATTTGAGATAAAGCTTTGTTTTTAGGCATATTGGGATCAAACATGAAGTGGGTCACACCCTTAGTTTTTTCCATAAATACCTTACCATCTTGTAAAATGCTTTCAGGCGGCAGCGGCAAAACATCGCGCCGAGTTGCCAGCATGGTGCGAGCTGGCCATTGGCTGGCCATGGTGAAATCTTTTGTGCCATCGTTGGCAATATCAGCCGCAGCTGCAATCAAATAATCCACATCGGATTTTAGTTTTAGGTGAGAGACTTCACGATAATGTTTATCGGCTGAAGTAAACATACTGGCACAAACCATCAAAAGTAATAACACGCCACCGCGTTGCCCGATTAAACTCTGGACGCCTGTTCTACGATGAACAGCAATCAATTGTGGTAGACCTATCGCGAGAATAACAATCAATGCCATCAATGCCCAAGATGTATCGGGTAAAACCAAACCAATCACACATGCGAATACCAAAGTGAGGCTCAAAAGTTCAAAGTTTCGTTGATAAGCATACACACTCACCACCAAACCCAACATACTGGCAACGATCAAGCCCCAACCTGTGGGTGGATGCGGTTGAATGATGGGAGAACCCGTTAAAATGATACCAAGGTTAGCAAGATAATCACCACCCCATGCCAGACCAGACCATCCCCACCGCATCAACAACAAAATGATAGTGGTCAGCAAAACAGCAATCAAAAGGTTGCGGCGCTTCACTTTGAGTATGGCATCATCGGCTTTCGGTAACCAAAGTATCAAGAGTGCCAATGGCAATGCCAAACCCATCGGGTGTAAACTGACAGCAAAAGAAGACATCACCATCAACATAAAGAGTGCGCCTGTCACTGTTCTCTCGCCATTGCGATACATCTCATTCAACCAAAAGGCTGATACAAAACAAAAAAACAAAAAAACGCCCGGTGAAATAGAATCAACTTGCATGACTGTAATGGGGGCAATCAAAAGCATGGCCGTTGCCATGATAGCAGTTTCAACATTATCATAAGCTTCTGACCAACGATAAAACATCAAGGCAGTCGCCAGTAACATGAACAATGTAAACACTTTGGCTGCAGGCAAACTCCCAGCCCAATGTAAATCAAGAAAAATAAACATCAAAGCACGTAAATCAGGGACACCAAACAACGGCGTGGCGTTGGCAATTTGATGAATGATGGACCAGTTGATTAAAAGGGCGCGCGCTGCGCCTTCTTCAATCCCATAGTTATCATAGCGAAATAACGCCATGTATAAAAATGCAACAATACACAAACATAACAGCCCAACATGACGCGGTTGAATTGCATCGGTAATTTTCGATAACATAAAGGCTCTCTAAGATTAAATTTAAAGGTGAATAACGAAGATAGTCATTCACTGGCGCGGCATGTTAGCAGGAAATCTATCATCCGCCTGTGCGGATTTCCCCCACGTATTTTAAATCAGCTATGCACGCCGTTGAATGTTTGAAATAGGTATTTCAGCTATAGAAACAGGGGCTTCTTTGGGCAGTATATCTGCCAATGTGTAATTTTCCAATACGCCCATAAAACCTGTGCGAGCTTGAAATAACACACCTTTCAAGGAGCATTGCATGGTGATAGGGCAAGTGTTGGTCATATCATCAAAGCATTCCAATAAATTCATATGCGGTTCAATCTTTTGAACCGTTTCAGCAATATTGATATGTTCAGGTGGAACGGCTAATAAAAGCCCCCCTGATTTACCACGAATGGTATGAATCAGGTCTAATTTTCCTAAGTTATGCACAACTTTGACCAAGTGGTTTCGAGATATACCAAAATACTCTGAAATCTCTGAAATTGTGACCCGCTGCTTTGGGTGAGTCGCAAGGTAAAGCAGTACGCGAAGTGAATAATCTGTATAAAGGGTCAGTTGCATGAGCGTACTATGACACGCCGCATGAATTTAAACATATATTTATTTGACATCTTATCTTTCAGTCACATATTACGCATCTCAAATACATCTTATATAGGTATTTGCTGAAAATCAAAATATGAAAAGTCGCGTAGAGGAGTTTAGATATGAGCTTATATGAAGAGTTGGGTGGAGAAGCATCGGTCAATGCAGCTGTAGATATTTTTTATCGTCGTGTGTTAAGTGATGCCTATGTTGCAAGTTTCTTTGAAGGCGTGGATATGGAGAAACAAGCAGGCAAACAAAAAGCTTTTTTAACCATGGTTTTTGGCGGACCTAACAATTACACGGGTTTGGATATGCGTGAAGGTCATAAGCATTTGGTAGATAAGGGTCTTAACGATTCACATTATGAACATATTTTGGCACATTTGCGTTCCACTTTAGCTGAGTTGGGTGTGGGTAACGATAAAATTCAAGAAGTGATTACCATCGCAGATAGTGTTCGTACTGACATTTTAAATAAGTAATTTTTTTATAACTCTATTGGCATTTTAGGTATTTCTGTACCTATTTTGCTATCTCATACTACTGATAAAGCTGACCATGAAGTTGGTACCCCTTCCCCTCTCCCAACGTCACTGGTGAGTTTTAATGAGTAGCTAAGGCGGCTTTGCCGCTGTAGATACGACGGTTGATTATTCAGCCGTCGTATTTTTTTACAATGAATGTGTGTGAAGATAAAATTGAAGAAGTTATGATGATTACCGATAGTGTTCGGGATGATGTATTAAACCAATAAATAACAAGGTGTAAAAGGTGAATATGCGATGGCGATGATTACATATAAAGGTGAGAGCTACACCTGTGAAAAGGATGAAACTGTTCTTGTTTGCCTTCTTCGGCATAAGGTCTTCATTCCTAATGCTTGCCAAAGTGGCGTATGTCAATCGTGCATGATGAAAGCTGTGCAAGGCACACCACCGAAAGTCGCCCAAACAGGTTTGAAAGACACCTTGGTCGCACAACATCATTTTTTAGCGTGTATTTGTAAGCCTGAAGAAGATTTAGAAGTGAGCCTATATGATTCATCCAAAGATTGGATGCTGGCTGAAGTCTTGGAAAAATCATTGCTCAATGAATCAGTGGTTCGTTTGCGTTTGAAACCACAACACAAGATTGATTATATGGCTGGGCAATTTATCAACATCAAAGGGCAAGATGGCACAAGCATTCGTAGCTACTCTTTAGCCAGCCTACCAACAGAAGATTACTTAGAATTACATATTAAGCGTGTGCCTGGTGGATTGGTTAGCAATGACTTGCATGATATGGTCGCTGTGGGTGATAGTTTAAGCATCATGGGCGCAACAGGCGATTGTTTTTATACCAATCGTGACCAAGAACAACCGTTGTTGATGATTGGCATAGGTACTGGTTTAGCCCCGTTATATGGTGTCATACGTGATGCTCTGGCAAAAAATCATACGGGTTCTATCCATGTTTATCATGGTAGTTTGGCAACACCTGGTTTGTATTACATCGATGAGCTACGCAATTTAGCCAATGAACATGAATCACTTTCATATACCCCGTGTGTGTTACATGGTGATGCCCCTGAAGGTGGTCAGCAAGGTGATATTCAAAGTGTTGTCAGAACTGATTTTCCTGATTTGAAAGGCTATCGTGTGTATATCTGTGGTGATCCTCAAATAGTGGACAGCATCAAAAAACAATGTTTTATGTCGGGTGCTTCCATGTCGGATATTTATTCAGACCCTTTTGATTTTTCCTAACCTTTCCTTCACTGATCTCAGTACCCTCATTTAAGACTCGAGTGTTTTGAGCTGTTTCTTTAGATATCGAATACGAGGCAATGGCTTTTGCTGATACACATCTTTTTCCCACCGCTGCACCCATGCTGACCAGTTTTTGGGATTGATATGTTGAGGGGTTTCGATGCGACTTAAAGGCTCAAAAGATTCACGTTTTATACCATGTTGAAGTAACCATGCATCAATCACATATTGGTGTCGGTTAAGATGAATGGTTTTGCGATACTTCGACACCTTCTGATAGAGATGATACACCACAAAACCGCCAATCAAGCATAAAATCAACCATGGTAATAAAATTTTCAATCCATGGATAAGGCTTTTAAATAAAGCTTCACGGTCTTGATTTTGAAATTCTAAAATATAACGGTACCACGTTAATTTAACGGTTTCCCATACTTGATCCCAAACTGGAAATTGAATATTTGTCAATTGCCAACGGGATGCAGGTGTGGGATCCATCCGTTGCCAATGGTCATTAAGCCAAACTTCCACCCAACTATGGGCATGTTGTTGGCGTATGATGAGAAAATGTCCTGTATCATTCCATTCACCACCAAAATAACCGTTCACGATACGCGCAGGTATGCCAAGACTACGCGCCGCCAATGCCAATGTACTGGCATAAAGTTCACAATGCCCGCGCTGCATCTGAATAAAAGAAGCCAGCGGTGCTTTTGGATCTAATTTAGCATGTAAATCATATGTCCAACCATGCAAGGTTTGATTGAGTTGTTGCAGTGCTTGTTTTGCTGGCGTGTTGGGTGCAATCCTATCTTTTATCCAATCTTGAATCGCTTGCGGCACACGTTGGCTTTTTTCATCCCCTTGCGGCGGTATGTCTGATGCAATTTGAATGTCAGACGTATGGTTTTGTGGCGCAAGCTGCATCACAAGGCGTAAGCGGCGGTTGGGTGACTGCGTAAAATGGAATTGTCCCAAATCATCTTGAAAGCTATCACGATGTAAGGGGTTCATGTGCGTGAGGCCATTGGGTAACATGATATAAGGGTGATCGGATGCCTCACGAAACAATGCAATCTGTATGGATCTAGGCTGAATTTTGTGCATGGTTACATCTTGTTCAGCCAACCAAGTGCGTGTTTTTTGGCTTGAGCGTTGTTTCCAAGCATGATGTTGATATTGACTGAGTACCACGCCGCGCCAATAATGGTTCATGATTTGCTGTTTAAAATGACGACGATCAGCATCAAGACTTTCAATACGCATGACCACTGTACTATCCAAATCACGGGCAAAATCACCCAGTTTCACTTCATCTGAAAAGCCTGTGGTCGCCATGCGCGGCTGGGTCGGTTGTAGTTTACTTTGAATATCAAAGCGAGGCAGCAATAGAAACAATGATAACGTGATGATGATCATGATGCTGCTGCTTTGCATATCTTGACGAACACTGGGAATGGGTAAATTTCCACCCACTTGTTCGAGTCCGTAAAGACAACTGGCTGCACGCCAAATAAACCACATCAATGCCACCAATGGTATGGCATATAACACGGAATCCGTTAAGACTGCGCCTGCAAGCATCAGAAAAAGACCTGTGAGCATACGATGCAAATGATTGCGGGGTGTGGCACTTTCAATGGTGACTGCCAATGCCAAAATAAGTAAAAAATCGGTGAATGCAACCACCCAAGCTCGCCCTAAGATAAGCTCCAAACCCACCCATAAAAAACCAAACCAACCAATAAAGCTGGCGTGCATTTCACTCAATGCAAAACGACTGCCCCGCCAAACACGCAAGACAGCGGCTATCACAGGTAAACTCCAATAAATTGGGCTGACAAAATCAGACAGTGCCAAAGCTGCCACGCCTGCCATCAACACACCCAAGGTGAGAAGCTCGGCTTCTCTGCTGTGTGCAGTACTCATAAAGACAATACCATGCCTTCACCTTGTAACGGTGGGATGGATTCACTTTCCGCTTGGGCTAAGGCTTTGACGGCTGCTTGATATTGTTTGGGTATGGCAAGGTCGAAATGTTGTTGCCCTAAAATAAAATGTTCACTGCTATATTGCCCTTGTTTTTTTAACCAATACCACGCCATGCCTAATAATCGGTCAAAATCTTTCGAAGATGCATAAGAAGGAAGGCGTAAGTCCACACGTAAATGGCGACTATGATGCGATGCTTGGGCTTGTGTGAAACGTTTGATGCGCCATGAATCAGGGTTTAAGGTTGATTTACGCCAATGAATGCGAGCCAGAGAATCGCCTGCAACATAGGCACGCAAATCATCATATTCATCCCCTTCGATCCGCTGGGATGCGGCCAATGCGCCCAAAGCTTGTGTATCTGACCAAATAACAGGTGCAGCCAATACCAACCATAAGGCAGGATCCTCTCGTTGACATTCCAGTTGCCACAAGCCCAGTGGTGCGGATGTTGTTAAGTGTTGTTGTGATAGCGAAGTACACGCACGTTGTGCCGAAAAAAGTTGTGCCATGATGGTCATACGCTGTGCTTGCATATTGATTTGCATACGAATATCCGTGCCATGCCATACCACATCAATCATCGCGGATGCTGAGGATGCGATGTCTTGTTGTTGACGAAGAATATGGGGGATACCTTGCTCCAATACAGTCGGTAATACAGCACCAAGCTTGGCAACATGACGTAAGATTTGAATGCCTTGAACACAAGCCATCAATGCAATGGAAAAAAGCATGCCACCACATAAATAAAGTAAGTTATTGCCTGAATAAAAAGCCGCTGACCACAAGCCAAGCAAGGAAAAGAACATCAGACCGCCTGCGCGTGTCATGCCTATTTTCCAGTTTGTTGCGATAGGTATACGCAAGCGAATCAAAGCATTCAACAGCCAAAGCAACCAAGGTGGAAGCCTTAAATCAGAAGGATTATAGGCCATTAGGCTGGCACAGGAACTTGCTCTAACAATGTTTGCATGGCTGCTACAACATCACCGTGTGCCACAATGCGGTGCGCCAAACACGGTTGCCACACAGCCTGAATATCCCAAGCTGAGACATAAGCTTGACCATTGAGCCAGGCGTGAGCTTTGGCTGCCCGCAACAAATCTTGCCCAGCACGGGGAGAAATACCTTGTTGAAGCCACTCACCATTGCGACTCACTGCCAACAGTTGCAAGACATAATCCATCAGCACATCGGCAACAGGCAGTTGTTGAATTGTTTGATGGACGTGTTGAATATCTTCCCATGTTGCCAAGGCTTGGAAACGTTTGAGTTGTTCATGCCCTGCCTGCCCCATCAACAATTGACGTTCGGCTTCCATATCAGGATAACCCAAGGAAATACGCATAAAAAAGCGATCCAATTGGGATTCAGGTAACGGAAATGTCCCCAATTGTTCCAAGGGGTTTTGCGTTGCGATCACAAAAAAAGGTTGTGGCAGAGGATGCGTGTCACGCTCAATACTCACTTGTCCTTCCGCCATGGCTTCCAACAAGGCTGATTGTGCTTTGGGGGTGGCGCGATTGATTTCATCCGCCAATACAATGTGATGAAAAATGGGTCCTGCATGAAAAGAGAAGCGTTTCTCAAGCGGGTCAAAAATTTCCACGCCGATAATATCAGCAGGCAACATATCTGCTGTAAATTGAATCCGACCAAAATCACTGTGTAAACTCGCTGCAAGCGCATGGGCTAAAGTGGTTTTACCCACACCTGGTACATCTTCAATCAGAATATGACCATGACTAAGTAAACAAATCATGACCTGACGAATCGCGTCTTTTTTACCTGCTAAAGCAAGGCTAAGTTGCTGTTCAAGTTCTTGCATAAGCTTAGGAAGGTGCATTTTTTAAACTCCTAGGATGGATGGCTACCGTGGCGAAACCTGGGCTAGATGAGTTCCTCTATCAACTTGTTCATAAAGACTCAGGTTTAAGCCACTAGGATTCAACGCACCGTCAAAGCGTACTTGATGCTTTTGAGTCCAGCCTCTTTCTTATACATCATGGCATTTGATTTGCTTTATTGTGGTGACTGACTTGATAGACTATTTTAACAAAAGAGGGTTCATATACCGTGCAAATTGTATTTAAAGATCGTTCGCTGCTCTTTTATCATATTGAATGGATGCTCTCGCACCCTCGTTTTGCTTTTATTATGATGGGATTGATTGCACTATCTTTTACACATAACCCTATTCTTGCAGGCTTTCTATTTATTGTCTTTGGTTTTGAAGTCATCATGCGCATCAAAATTTTACAACGTAAAAGTAAGATTATCCCTTATCGCTCATCTTTAAATCATAAAGTTGATGTTTTATTATTGGTTTTGGATGTTATTGGTGTGTTATCCCTGCTCATTACAGTCTTGGACTTCTCCGTAGTCGCAGAAAACATGGCAGCCATGCGTTTTTTACGTGGTATTTACCTCTTACGTACGTTAAGAATATTTCGTTACCTTGATTTACAAAGTGCGATGTATTCACCCACTTATGGTATGTTTATATCATTGGTGATTCTTGTGTCATTTTTTGCAACCGATGCCTTATTATGGGTGGTTATTTTTTTCTTTTTTGGTGAGCTAGGTATGCGTTATATCATTATGAAGAGTATGCGTTATGAAACGCATACTGAATATGTTTTAGAATGGTGTTTTTGGTGGCTTGATTTGTTGGCAACCATTGCCATGTTGCCTTTTCTCTCATTTTTAGCTCTGGGTGGCATGTTGCGTATGTTGCGCTTGATTCGATTGTTTAGGCCTTGGATGGTGATTATTCGGAACTTAAAAGATGTCTTGCGTGAAGGTCAATTTATGCAAGAAATCAATTTGATTGTGTTGATTCTTGCAGTCTTTTCCATTGGTGGTGGTGTTTTTGCGCATTTATCACTCAGTGATATTGATTTCACCCGTGATGGTGTGGTGGATGCTGCGGATCAAAATATATTTGCACCCATTTGGTTTGCTTTTCGTTTGTTAACAGACCCTGGAAACTCAGTTTATTTCCCAGATACTGTGGCACTTGCCTTGTATTCGATTGCTGCGGTCATTACAGGCGTATTTGTGTTTGCTTTTTTCATTGGTATTGGTGCCAATATTGTATCGGGTTTGATGACCAAGCTCCGTAATGAACGTCTTGTGATTACCAACCACATGGTCATGCTGGGTTGGACAGCCGCTGCCCCCTATATTATCCGTCAACTTAAAACGATTTCTGAACGCTCGTTTACCAAACTCAAATTGGTATTGCTTCACCATGATGAAAATGTGCCTGAAGAAGTCATCAATGAAAAATGGATGACGTATCGTCGTGGTAGTTTTGAACACTTAACAGATTTACGTCGTGTTAACTTAGCCGCTGCAAAACAAGCGATGATATTGATGCCGCCTGCCAGCAATGCTCGATCTTTATCCCATGCTTTTTTTAGTTTACTGGCTATTCGCAAAGTAAATCCAGATATTCCACTAAGTTTTGCTATTCCAGGTATGGCAGAGCCACACTTGGCGTCTCACAAGCATATGCTCCAAGTAGGTTGGGATAAAAAAGGACGCTATGACAAGCCAACTGCGGTGTTATCGGAAGCAGATTTCCGAGCCAATGCGTTTTGTAATATTATGCGCTACAGTGATTTTGACCAAGTGATTAGTCGCCTACTCATTCCTGAACGCGCTGAAGAATCATCTTTAAATATCACGGAATGGTCGGGAGAATTGATTCAAGAAGAGGGTGGCACATGGATGCTGAGTCATCATGAATATCAAAAATCCGCTCCCATTACCCCGCTCACACACTGGTTGTTTGAACGTGGTGTGACACTTCTTGCGCTGCTTGATGAGCAAGGTGAAGTCTTTCCAATCTTTGCATTGGGTGATATTTTCAAACCCAAACTGACGATTTCAGGTATTCTCGGTATATCCATCAATGATAATGCTTTGTATGGCGAACTTGTTACAGGTATCCATAAAAAAAGTTGGGAACATGCGCTTAAACCCACCAAAGATTTGGATGATTTGGGGTTAGCGGTGGTTGAACCATCGGATACATTAAGTTTATTGATTATTGGTTGGGTGGGTAGTTTACCTTTGTTATTAAAACGATTGTTATTGTTTTATCATAAAATTGAATTGATTATGTTGGATGACCTACCACCTGAAGAAATTACCAGTCAGCAAGCTTATCTCATGCGACGTATTGGTGAAGAGCCTGGGCTAGATGAATTGATTAAAATCCGTTGCCAATATTGGGATTTCTCTGATATGAATGCCTTGCGTGAATTTACGCAATGTGACCGTATTATTCTTTCACGTCCATTACATATGGAAGAAGATGCTTATGCTGTGATTGCAACGACTTTATCGCATATCATGACCATCGTTGAAGAGGAGCAAATTAAACCCAAAATCTTTCCAGTATTGGATGATCGAGAACAAGTCACACTTCTACAAGAAGAATTGGCGCAAGATGACCTTTATACTGAAGTACATATGACCGTTCCCAATGAGTTTTATGGGGTGTATGTGGCGCATACTACGTTTCATATGTACACATCTGAAAGCGCTGAAGCCTACCAAATGAAACGCGGTTTACGTCACGCGATGAATCAATTGATGATTGATTTTGGTGATAATGATAAAATGAACCTTGAAACGATGCAGGTGACACATCCTTTGCCCGAAGATCCCAATCAACTGTTTGCTGACCTTTTGGATGAAGGACATTTATGGATTGGCTACCGTTTGAAAACACCATTCCAATGGAAAGACCCTGTACAAACAGCAGTACAGATGCTTTTCCCCAAAGAAGCCGATTTTTCAGATGCCCGTCAAAACCAATTGATTTTAAACCCTTTTGCCAACCCAGTATCTCGCCATTCTTGGACGGATTGTCGTGATGATATTGTCGAGCTGATTGCCATTGCTGGCGATGATGATGTTGAATTGTTTTGATAAAAAAGCTTGATGAAATTTTCTATCATCGTTGTTAGTATCCTGCCTCAATCAGGGGGGATCGGATGACAAAACTGACTGAATCACCAGCGTGGCAAGCATTGAAAGCTCATTACAATGATATGAAAGACGTGCATATGCGCGAACTTTTCTCACAAGATGACCAGCGCTTTCAACGTTTTTCTATTGAGTTTAACGGCATACTTCTCGATTATTCTAAAAATATAATCAATATTGAGAGTAAAGAAAAACTTGTTGCACTGGCAAAAGATTGCGGTGTTGAACAAATGCGAGATCGCTTGTTTTCAGGTGATCATATTAATAATACAGAAAACCGAGCTGTATTACATACAGCATTACGCAATCGTTCCAATCGCCCCGTGATGTTTGATGGTGAAGATGTGATGCCTAAAATCAACCATGTCTTAGAGCGTATGCGTAGCTTTACAGACTCTGTGCGCAATGGCGAATGGAAAGGATGCACAGGTAAGCGTATCACTGATATTGTCAATATTGGTATTGGCGGTTCAGATTTAGGCCCTGTCATGGTGTGTGAAGCTCTAAAAACTTTTTCCAAAGAAGGTTTAAATATTCACTTTGTGTCCAATGTTGATGGCACACAAATGGTCGAAACACTCAAACATTTAAGCCGTGAAACCACGCTTTTTGTGATTGCATCCAAAACTTTTACCACCCAAGAAACACTGACCAATGCGCGTACCGCACGTGATTGGTTTTTAACCCGTGGTGGTAGCAAGGCGGCGGTTTCCAAGCACTTTGTTGCAGTATCGACCAATGCTCAAGCGGTGAAAAATTTTGGGATTGATCCTGATTTAATGTTTGAATTTTGGGATTGGGTGGGAGGTCGTTATTCATTGTGGAGTGCTGTTGGTCTCTCCATTGCACTTTATTTGGGCATGGATAATTTTGAACATTTATTATCGGGTGCGCATGAGATGGATGAGCATTTCAAGACTGCACCCTTGGAAGAAAATATTCCTGTGATATTAGGGCTACTGGGTGTTTGGTACAATAATTTTTGGCAAGCAGACTCACATGCGATTCTACCGTATGACCAATATATGCATCGATTTTCAGCTTATCTCCAGCAAGGCGATATGGAAAGTAATGGCAAATCGACCACGCGTGAAGGTGATGCCGTCGATTATTCCACGGGTCCTATTATTTGGGGTGAGCCTGGCACCAACGGTCAGCACGCTTTTTATCAATTAATACACCAAGGAACCAAGCTTGTGCCATGTGATTTTTTAGCACCGATTGATAGTAAAAACCCCATTGGACAACATCATACCATTCTGTTATCCAACTTTTTTGCGCAAACAGAAGCCTTGATGCGGGGTAAAACAGCTGAAGAAGTACGCATAGAATTAGAAAAGAAGGGGTTAAGTCATGATGACTTGGAAGCATTGCTTCCGCATAAAGTCTTTCAAGGCAACAAACCTTCCAACTCGATTCTTTTTCAACGTTTGAATCCTCAAACTTTGGGTAGTTTGATTGCCATGTACGAACATAAAATTTTTGTCCAAAGTGTAATTTGGGATATCAATGCCTATGATCAATGGGGAGTCGAACTGGGCAAAGAGTTGGCTCGTAGTATTCTTCCTGAACTCATGTTTGATGATGACGTCGACAGTCATGATGCTTCTACCAATGGTTTGATTAACTATTATAAAACCCATCGTATTGAATCATAAAAAAAGGAACTTGCCATGAGCTTATACCAACCTATACTGCGCGCCATTCAAGATGTTACTCACTTGTGGGTATCACTTAAATCGAGAAAATCAGAACAACGGAGAGATGGCTGAGTGGCTGAAAGCGCACCCCTGCTAAGGGTGTATAGGTTTACTCCTATCGAGGGTTCGAATCCCTCTCTCTCCGCCAGTTCTGGATTGGTCGGACTGATGTTGATGGTGTTATGTTTTTGTTCAGGTTGTGATAAAACACAAACACATGAATCCATACACTGGCAGTTACCTTTACAATCTTCCGATGATAGTCATTCACAAAACCATGAAAGTGTGTTACCTGAATGGTCTTCCTCTGAAAATGGAAGTATTGTTTTAAGGTTTTTACACCGTAATACAGGTAAAGTCACAGAAATTCCTTTGAATAAAGGTGATGATGTGAATTTTGGTCGCTGGCATGTTCGCTTACTTGGCTTGGCAAAAGGGCTTCGCATTCAATCAGGACAAATGATTGATGATGACACAATGGATAACCCTGCTGCTTTTGTTGAGTTGAAATTGAATGGGCACATCATGTATAAAGGTTGGTTATACTTGGATTTCCCTGAACTTTTTGGTTTGGATAATCCACACTGGAAAGTTTGGTTGAAAGGCGTTACCTTTCGCGAAATTTCCAAAGAAGGAAAAGGCTCCCTTAGCTCAGCTGGATAGAGCATCTGACTACGAATCAGAAGGCCGGGCGTTCGAATCGCTCAGGGAGCACCATTTCCCCATAACATGTTACACTAGGCTCCCTTAGCTCAGCTGGATAGAGCATCTGACTACGAATCAGAAGGCCGGGCGTTCGAATCGCTCAGGGAGCACCATTTTATAAGAATGATCCCAAGGAGTTACGACAACGTAGCTTACTTTTTTATACAACTCTCCCCTAATTTTCGGCATTGGGCTCGAGTTATTCTTTAAGTCCTCGTCGAGGGTCTTCATCTATAATACCCCAAGAAATTAAGTAGCTCTCCCCCTTCGTCCCCCTCGAAAAAAATAAAATGATGGGTATCATTTCATTTTCACGAGTGGGAGGCGGGGTTCCGCTTAACGCGGATTTTATGAGCGTTTAAAAAGAAATTATGCAGCAATGATCAATTTAGTCGTAACCATGATTTGGCTTAACTAATTGAGAAAACCCCCTAATCACTGGAAAATTAGGCTTTTCCAAGATCAATCAATTTTGCCTACCGACTTGAATTTTAGAAGAGCCAACTTTCTTGTAATACTACCTGCTCAATGTGAGTATTTGGGTGCGAAAAAACAAGGCTCTTAAAATTGAGCTTGGCATACTTGCTAACAGGATTATAGAAAAAACCTTGGGTAAGCCGAACCGTTATATGATGATGATCCTTTGCCCTTTGGGGATGCATACTTATGATGCGTGTTTATGAGCCAAGATTGGGATATTGATGATATTCTTGCCAGTTTGGATGAACTGTTGCAAGAAGGGAATGATGAAACGCCATCGGGTAAAGTAAAGCCTACACCCGTGCGAGCAGTTCTGAAATCTACTGTAGAGATCAGTCATTCAAAAGATACTTTAAAGGTAGCTTCTCCAGTGGAACAGGAAAAAGTAACAAATATTCCTTCAAAAGTGATGACACCGTCCAAAAAAAATATCGTAAAAACCACGCTTCAACCACCTCGACATCTCGATGTTGATGTGCCTGATGCGAATTTTCGACAAGAACCCAGTGTGGATAGTCAAGGTGATGCCGCCATGTTACCTCGGGTGATATTAACCCAAGATATGATGGTGGAAAAGCAAGAGCAGCTTTCAGACGCTTTCTCCCCTTTGTTGGAAGCCATGGATGACGATGATGTTGAGCCTGAAAAAACATCTAAACCCGTTGTGCAGAAAGATAACCAACAAATGCAAGGGGTTCACCTGAATGCCAAACAACTTGAACAGGTATTGGAGTTGGTTTCGATGGATGTCTCTTATCAATTTAACCAACTTTTACCTGATATAATTCGGACATCGTTACAGACACATTTGCAGATATTGCAAAATGAACCGTTAGAGAAATAACAATAAAATAAACCAAAGAATGAGAAAAAATGAGCATATTGGATAAAACATATAACCCGCAAGAGATGGAAGCAGAAATCACCCAACAATGGTTGGATTCGGATGCCTTCAAGCCACGTAAAGGCGCCAAAGAACAGTATAGTATCACATTGCCACCCCCCAATGTGACAGGTAGTTTGCACATGGGGCATGCTTTTTCAGGTACGATTCAAGATATGCTGGTGCGTTGGCAACGTATGTTGGGCAAAGAAGTACTTTGGCAATTGGGCTTGGATCATGCAGGCATTGCCACGCAAATGGTGGTGGAACGTCAGCTTGATGCGAAAGGTATTCATCGCCGTGATTTAGGGCGAGAAGCCTTTATTGAAAAAGTCTGGGAATGGAAAGCGGAATCGGGTGGTATCATTTTAGATCAAATGAAACACTTGGGCTTCTCGATTGATTGGTCACGCGAACGATTTACCATGGATGAAGGTTCGTCTGATGCAGTACAAGAAGTGTTTGTACGTTTGTTTGAAGAAGGGTTGATTTATCGCGGTAAACGCTTGGTTAACTGGGATCCTGTGTTGGAAACGGCAGTGTCCGATTTGGAAGTGGTTCACGAAGAAGAGGCAGGACATTTCTGGCATATTCAATACCCCTATGCCGATGGTTCAGGTAAGTCGTTGGTTGTTGCTACGACTAGACCCGAAACCTTATTGGGCGATGGTGCAGTGGCAGTTCACCCATCGGATGAACGTTTCAAGGATTTGATTGGTAAAGAGCTTATTCTTCCTTTGTGCAATCGTACCATCCCTGTTATTGCTGATAATTATGTTGATCCAGATTTTGGTACAGGTTGTGTGAAAATCACGCCTGCCCACGATTTCAACGATTATGAAGTCGGCAAACGCCATGATTTACCCATGCGTAATATCTTCACCAACACCGCGCACATCAACCATGAAGATTTTATTCCTGAGCAATATGTTGGTTTGGATAGATATGAAGCGCGTGAACGCATTATTGCTGATTTGGAAGCGGAAGGTTTGTTATACAAGGTTGAAGAACACGAACACAAAGTGGGACGTGGCGACCGTTCTCATGCGGTGATTGAACCTTATTTAACCGATCAATGGTATGTTGCCATTCAAGATCTGGCAGATCCTGCCATCAAAGCTGTGGAAGACGGTGATACACGCTTTGTCCCCCAACATTGGGAGAAAACGTATTTTGACTGGATGCGCAATATCCAAGATTGGTGTATTTCTCGCCAACTGTGGTGGGGTCATCGTATTCCTGCTTGGTATTGCGCAGATTGCGATCATATCACTGTTAGCCGTGAGGCGCCTGATCAATGCGGGAACAATCGTGGCGGTTGCGGCTCTAAAGCCATCAAACAAGATGATGATGTGCTGGATACTTGGTTTTCATCGGGCTTATGGCCATTTACAACATTAGGTTGGGATGGAAAAACAGACAGCGAAGATATGACGAAGTTTTATTCAACGAATGTGTTGGTGACAGGCTTTGATATTATCTTTTTCTGGGTTGCCCGCATGATGATGATGGGCAAGAAATTTACAGGAAAAGTACCTTTCAAAGATGTTTATATTCATGCCTTGATTCGTGATAAAGATGGACAAAAGATGTCAAAATCCAAGGGTAATGTGGTGGATCCACTTGAAATGATTGAAGCTTATGGTGCGGATGCTTTACGCTTTACATTGGCACACATGGCAACCCCTGGGCGCGATGTGAAATTGGATATTACGCGCATTGAATCCAACCGTAATTTTATGAATAAAATTTGGAATGCGGCGCGTTTTGTGTTTATGAATCGTGGTGATGCGAAGCCTGATGCTTCGATTCAACCGAGCAACGATGTGAACCGTTGGATTCTTTCTGAGCTGAATCAAACAGCACAAGATGTATCCAAAGCGTTGCAAGACTATCGTTTTAATGAAGCAGCAACTGCTTTGTATGCGTTTATTTGGGGTTCTTATTGTGATTGGTATGTGGAAGCTGCTAAGGTTTCTTTATACAAGGATGAGGGCGCTGCCAAAGAAGAAACGCAAATCGTGATGTTGACGGTATTGGATGGTTGGTTGCGTTTGTTGCATCCTATTTGCCCGTTTATTACTGAAATCTTGTTTCAAGAGTTGCATGGTGATGATGCATGTTTGGTGAGTGATGCATGGGTGAGCAATTATATTGATGATCAGCAAGCCAAAGGACATATGCAGCGTGTGATGGATATTGTGAGTGCGATTCGCTCCATTCGTGGTGAGATGAGTGTGGCACCTGGTAAAAAAATTGATGCTTCGATAGCCCTGAGTGATACGCTTCGTGCCGAATTAGAGCCGCAACAACGTGTATTGATGAGTTTAGCTAAATTAGAAACATTGCAGTGGTTGGAAGCTGATACTGAAGTGGAAAATGCTGCTGTGGCACCGCTCGAAGCCATTAAAATCTTCTTACCCTTGGCAGGCTTGGTCAATGTACAAGAAGAGCTGAACCGTGTGGTGAAGAATATTACCAAGTTACAAGCCGATGTTGAAAAATTACAGCAACGTCTATCTAATACCAAATTTGTGGATAGCGCACCTGAAGCTGTGGTGACAAAAGTACGCTCCGATTTAAAGGGCAATCAATCGAAATTGGCAGAACTGTTGCTATCGCAAGATAAACTTGAAGCTTTGATTTAATTTGTATCACTGGGAGTCTGTTGGGCTTAGGTCATGGGTGTGCGTTGAGTGAGATGAACTAAGCCAGACAGATTTTAGCAAGGGGGGGATATTCTGAATACAATAAACCGTATTGTTTTTGCATGGCTAAAATACGCGGCCTGTATGGCTGGTGTATTGGTGATGCCTTATGCTGCGCAAGCATTTGGTTTTGGTGCCCCAGTGATTAAAAGCCACTTGGGTGAACCGCTACGCATTTATTTGCCGATTAGCTTGAATAAAGGTGAAGTATTAAGTCAAATCTTTATTGATTTGGCAAAGCCTGATGTATACAAAAAATGGGGTTTGCAGCTTTATATGGATGTCTCACAATTACATTTGGTGATTCATCATGAGCAAAAGAATCATCCTTATGTGGAAATCCTCTCTTATGATCCAATGTCGATGGCTTTGGTTTCATTTGTCTTAGAAGCGAAAGATAGACAGCATCATTATTATAAACAAATTAAGGTGATGTTGGATCCTGTGTCCTTTTCACCGCCGAAAAATCATGACACCCAGCATGAAAAAGTGATGCATTTATCCGTACAAAAGTCGAAAAAACATCCAGGAAAATATCGTATCAAAGCCTTCAAGCCAGTGCGTGTGGAAGATCCAGATTGGGCACGTACTTGGCGTTATGGACCTGTACGTTCGGGTGATAGCTTGAGTACCATTGCTTATCGGTTGCGCAAAGATAAACGTTATTCCAATCATGCTGTGATGCGCGCTTTGTATCGTCTAAACGCTGATGCTTTTGATGATGGTAATATTAACCGTTTGAAATCGGGTGTATTTTTGAATGTGCCACATGCCGAACAATTGAAAATATTGTTATCTGCACCTGCTGCTTCAAGTGAGGTGAAGAAGTCTCCTAGCCTCATACTGGAACCTGTAAGGGTGAAACAAGGATCCAAGCTGCATTATGTGGGACATATTTCTGCAAAAATGATGCCAAAAACAGTATCCAAATCAGAATTGATTTTAAAGCAAGCTGTTGTGATTGAAAATATTGCAGCTGTGAAAAAACGTTTGAATGCAATGTATAAAAAAAGTATGGCATCGCATATTCGTATGGATGGTATGGATTTGGCATTGGGTAGAGTGAATGTCAAAGTTGATGGCTTGGAACATGTAGTGAAACAAGTAAATCAAGACCAGTTGGCACTACAGATTCAAGTTGACCAACTTTTTTCCCAATATGATAATCCTTGGCTGTGGCGCGGGGGGTTGTTGGTCTTGTTTCTGTTGAATGCTATGGGACTGCTTTTTCTCTATATTCGATTGAAAAAGAAGTCTGTTGATATGTTGGAAGAAGACGGTGTTGGCAAGGGAAGTTCGGCGGTACGTTCGAATACAGACACTGAATCCATGGTGGTCAACAGTATTGAAAATCATATTTATGATATTGAACGGGCGATTGATCACAAGGATTACACATTGGCACAAAGAATGCTGGATCGCCTGCAAGGTGGTGGACAAGTTGATAACCCACGCTTATCAGCCTTAAAGGTTTGCTTGTACCATGCAAGGGATCAAATCGAAAATCGTGATAGTTATGTCCGTCAACGGCATGATGGTTTAAATGAGATGCAATGGCGGGTATTTTGTGACCGTATTCCCAGCAATGTTTGGCAGGCATTGGTGCTTGCTCAAGTGGTAGCTGGCTTGAGCTATGACGATGATATGGAATCAAGAGTACGTGATATAGATGATACGGTGATTCAAAATCCTCCGCATTTGATTGTCAATAATGAAAACTCAGAACAGACATTTGAAAGTATGGAAGACATTGGTTTTGATGGTATTCCAACGGTCACTGATGGCGCGGAACATATCAATACGCTTGAAGTCAAGAAAGAGTCTGATGATGCATTGAATGATAAACCTTTACTCACGCAAGTGCATGAAGAAAAAAACCTTTCAGAGTTCTTTATGGAACAGGTCGAAGATGACTTGGTTATGACAAGTGAGCAATATGAAGTCCCCTGTTCTATTGAAAACCAAGAGGCTTTAGATTTTAACTTTGCTGATTTAAGTTTAGAAGATGATACAGAAGATGTGGCTATTGAAAGTGGACTCACTCAAGATCATTTGAATGCTATAGATGCAGATTTACCTGTCATGCCCATGCTTGAAGAAGCACAAAGCACCTATCAAAATGCCTCTAAAGTTATGGAAGACGAGAGCTTTAATTTTGAGTTTAATGAAGAACCATTATTATTGGATGATTTACATGCTGTGGCTGTAGAAAAACTGTATAATTTGGAGGCAGCAGTGGCAGAAAGTGATGATTTATTTGAGGATCAGGATGTCCTCTCTGAAAGTGAAATCATGCATGACAGTGAGGGAAAAGTCCTTTGAATGTGATAAGAGACAAAGCGTTGAAATCAAAAAAATTTCCGAATAATCCATTCCTCATGGTATTTTCAAAAATTGCCATGATTGATACAGCCGTGATGGCAGTATCGATGGGTCTGGCTTTCTGGCAGTCGGCTTGGATGTGGTATTTTTTAGGTATAGGTTTGGTGATTTCGATTGGCGTTTTCGTGGTGTTAAACCAAAGGCTTCTTCATGCTTTGGTATGTCCACATTGCCATCAAGCCATTGCTTTTTCTAAGGGGCAGGGTTTGATTTGTGAGAAGTGTAAAACAATTTGGGAGTTGGGGTAAAAAATGCCGAGTTTTGATATTGTATGTGAAGTAAATGAGCAAGAGATGGACAATGCTGTCAATCAGGTGAAAAAAGAAATCACCACCCGTTATGATTTTAAGCATAGCCAAGCGAGCATTGAATTGAAGGATGGTCAAGTTACCTTGGTGGGCGATGATGTGAACAATCTCAACACCGTGGCTGAAATTTTACGTGCCAAAATGGTACGGCGTAAATTGGAAGTCAACTCACTGGACTATGGTGATATTGAAGCCGCCAGTGGTGATGCACGCCGTCAGGTGATTAGCGTGAAACAGGGTGTGGATAAAGATAGCGCGAAAAAAATTGTCAAACGCATCAAGGATGAAAAAATGAAGGTGCAAGCTTCCATTCAGGGTGAACAAGTGCGTGTGACAGGTAAAAAACGTGATGATTTACAAGCGGTGATGACATTGGTGCGTGGCATGGATGTGGATCGACCATTGAGTTTTACCAATTTTAGAGATTGATATTGGGGAGTTTTCTTGCCACTTCTTCACCGCGCAGAACCGCTGTTTCAATGGTGGCAGGAAGCTCACCCGATTGTGGTTGTTCGCAAGCATCCATGATACATGTTGGCATCGTTAATGTTGCATGTGAGCGAACAACATGGGTCGCATCTTTCACGGTAATCATTTGATGGTGGATTGGTTTGAGCGTGGGTTGCTGTGTTATAGCTTGTAGTTCTTTCAAAACACGCCCAATTTTTTCTTGTTTAGAAAGTTTGGACTGATCGGCACTGATGACAACACATAGGTGGGACAGACCTGTATGCTCATGATGTTGCTGACTCACATCAAAGAACCATTGTCCGTAAGTATCCACACCACCTATAAAAGGATGTTCTAATTGAAGCTTTTCCTTAAACCATAGGTGAACATTACAAATAGATTGCGTCTCGATGCTCTGTTCTATGCCAAGCAGTTGATTGCGGATGCTTGCTGATGTTGCCATCATGATATGATCATAAACCTGCTGCTTATGGCGTGTATATAATGTGCAATCATCTGTGTTTTTTGTAAGCTGAACAATGCGTGATGATGTGTGAATACGTATGCCAAGTTGTTGACAATAAGCTTCCAAAGGTTGGATTAAGGCTTGTGATAACGGTTGTGTAAACCAACCCAAACGGGCATGGATATGTTTGGAAAATGCTTCGTTGAGGACATAACAAAAACTGGCAGCATCCGCGCTTTGCATGGGTTCATTCATCGCCCCCAAACATAAAACCTCAATCATATCCCGTTGCAGTGGAGAGCAGATACGTTGGCGGTTCATCCAATCGGATACTGTGCCTTGCTGGGTGAATTTCATCGAGATAGCCAAGCGAATCAAGCTGGGCAATGATTTTAAACCGTGTTGAGGCATGCGTAATACGGCATCAATCAGTGCCATTGAAAAGGGAAGTTTGGAGGACGTTGTTAAAGCGAAATGACCGCGCCTCATATCCCACAAAGGCAATGTTAATGTATCTTGCCATTGAATGAATGACGAAGCACCTACTTCTGTGAGTAAGGCTAGGGTTTGTTGATAAACCCCAATCAATAAATGAGGGCCGTTATCGACCCATGTTTGCGTGGGAGTATGAAAAAAAGAACGCGTTCGACCACCCAAAGTGGGCGCAGATTCATATAAATCAACATTATAGCCCTTCTGTGCAGCACGGATAGCTGTTGTTAACCCTGTGAGTCCGCCACCGATCACTGCAAGCTTGTTGGGTGTCATCTCAAATATCCCATCTAAGGGGGTAACGTGTATCATCTTGCTTGCACGCATATTTTTTTTCATAACGCCACATGTGCCAAGCAATACGAATTTTTTGCCATGATGATATGCGTCCTGAATGTTGCCAAACATTAAAATCAAATGTTTTCATTTTTTGGAATTGTGCATGGTAAATGGCAGCCATGATGATAGATGGACGTAAACTGATACGATCCTCAAGCGGCAAGCTGCTTAAAGCATGTTGATAGGCTTGTTCGGTTTTTTTTTCATAATGATGCAATAATGATTGTAGATGGTTGGTCATTTTTCCTTCATGTAAATCTTGGTCACTCACATGAAATTGGGAGCGAATTTGTTGGGGCAAATAAATGCGTTCGCGTTGAATATCCTCGGGAATATCACGTAAAATATTGGTCAGTTGCAGGGCTTCACCAAGTGTGCTGGCAAATTGACGTGATTGACGCTGGTGATAACCAAAAACTTCAATGGTCAATAAACCCACAACGCCTGCGACACGGTAGCAATAAAGGCTTAAATCACTACTTTTAATGAAAGGTTTGTGTTCAATGTCAGTGAGCATGCCATCTATAAGTTCATAGAATAATTCTTCATCCCAAGAAAAATGTTGGCAAGCCCACTGTAGCTCTTTCCCCACAGGATGTTTGGGTTGAGCATGGAAGACAGTATAAATTTCATCCCGCCATTGCTGGATCTGTTGCAGGGCTTCTTGTTGGTCTTTGATTTCATCGGCAACATCATCCACTTCACGACAAAAGGCATACAGTGCCATCATGCCTCGACGCTTGGTATCGGGTAAAAAATTAAAGGCATAAAAAAAAGAAGAACCTGAATCACGGGTGCGTTGTTGACAGTAATCTTGAGGGGTCATCCATTTGCCTTGTGGGGAAAGAGTGCATCCCAAAGTATTTTAGGAAGCATGATAAGCCAATCTTTTTTATGAAGTTTTGGACGGGTGCTTAAAGGGTTATCCAATGCTTGGCTGGCTTTTAGAATACTCATACCGCCATGCCATGTTGCCACAATCTGCAAGCGCAAACGAAAAGGTAACATGGGGAAAAGTTCTTGCCCTTGATGAAATAAGGCTTCTGTAACATCAAAGGCATGTTGAATGGGAGCGTGGGCTTGCTGAATATCCACATCACCTTGGATAAGCTGGTTGGCTGTGATGTTGTGGGTTTGTAACCATGATTCAGGTAAGTAGCAACGTCCCTTGGGATGGTCGACTGAAAAATCTTGCCAAAAATTGCAAAGTTGTAAGGCAGTACAAATCGCATCGGAGGCTTGCAAGGCTTTAGCATCATGGATGCCGTGTAAGGCTAACATCAATCGCCCCACAGGATTGGCAGAATACTGGCAGTATTGCATCAGCTCACTCTCTTGATGATACGATTGAATACGGCAATCCATGCGAAAGGCGGTTAATAAATCACGCAAAGCTTGAAGAGGCAGGTGAAATCGTTGAATAGCATCATTGAGTGCGATGTGAATACATTGATGTTCAAAGCTTTGTGGAAGCGTATCGAGTAAAGCTTCCCAAGCATCCAGTTGTTGCAGCCGTTCCTCTGGAGATGCAAGACCTTCATCAGCAATGTCATCTGCGGTGCGTGCAAAGGCATAAATCGCAGCCACGGCTGGGCGTAAGCTTGCATGAATAAGCTTGGAGGCAGTCGGGAAATTCTCATAATGTTGAGAGGCTAGATCTTGGCAATAATGATAAGCTTCTTGGAGGCTAGGCTTGGGAGGCTGAGGTTCAGTCATTGGGGCATCTTATGGTGGACAGAATTGTACGCAACACATGGGCTCAAGTTCGACAGGATTTTAATCCTGTGGATAAAAAAGTTGCGGGTAGACTTGCCAGATAAGGCTCCAATTATTTTCTTCGCGTTCCAAGCATGTGATGCCTGCATTGCGAAACTGTATGACTTTACGTTTGGCATTTTGACAGAGTAAAATAGCTGCTAAATGTTGTAGATGCGGTAGGTGTCCTACCAATAGTGTGTCTTCATGGATTTCAATCAAACGTTTGGCCCATATATTTGGGTCAGAGCGTGGAGATAAATCCAAGTTTTTTTCAATACCTTGGCAGCCCCAAGCTTCGGCAAGCATTTGCGCGGTTTGTTGACTACGCAATTTATCAGAATGAATGATATGGGTTGGTTTAGGACGTTCAAATAGACTTAAGAAACCACCTGTTCGTACAATATCTTCCCTGCCTTGTGGTGTGAGCGGTCGTGTGGAACCTTCTTCTTTGGATGTTGCAGCGGCATGTTGAACCAAATATAGACGCATGTTTTCTCCTGTGGATGATTTTTAAGCGAAAATAGGACAGCTTTCGCCTCCTCGCAAACTTATATGGAAGGTAAAAAAAGATACATGGTTAACATCAAAACTCCGCAAGAAATTGAACAAATGCGTCCTGCATGTCATCACGCAGCCAATACTTTGGTGATGATTGAGGCATATATTCAGCCTGGTATCACCACCAATGAAATCAATGAAATTGTGCATGACTATACCATCAAACATGGCGCGATTCCTGCTCCGCTTAATTACCATGGGTTTCCGAAGTCTGTATGTACATCGGTGAACCACGTGGTGTGCCATGGTATTCCATCTGATAAGCAATTGAAAAATGGCGATATTATCAATGTGGATGTAACAAGTATCATCAATGGTTGGCATGGGGATACGAGTAAAACATTTTATGTCGGTGAACCTAAAATTCGCACAAGAAAAGTAACCGAGGTGGCACGTTATGCGCTAGAATTAGGTATATCGGTGGTAAAACCTGGGGCGACTTTGGGTGATATTGGGCATGTCATTCAACAATATGTGGAAGGAAAGAAGTGTGGTGTGGTGCGGGAATATTGTGGTCATGGGATTGGTCGGGTATTTCATGAAGAACCACAAGTATTGCATTATGGTAAGGCGAATACAGGTATGGTGTTGAAGCAAGGTATGGTGTTTACCATTGAACCGATGGTGAATATTGGTAAGGCAGCAGTCAAAGTATTGGGCGATAAATGGACAGTTGTGACACGTGATAAGTCATTGTCAGCACAGTTTGAACATACTTTGCTGGTAACGGGTGATGGTGTGGAAATATTAACACTGCCAGATGTAATATAAATTGCCTGCATGGATACGGAAATACTAAGCTAGCTGTAAAAGTAGTCACGGTGTGTAAGCATCCAATTGACTAAACTATATGCTTAACTATGATTGCAATATGAAGGTTCGCAAGGGATTTAAATACAGGCTTGAGCTGATTGGGTTTCAACGCAAGTTGATGTGTACCTTTTCAGGTCATCACCGTGCTGTATGGTTGAGCAAAGATAGGCTTGAATGGACAGTGCCTATCATTTGGTATCATGAGCTAAACTGGAATATGAGCAACTTTTGGAATAAATTCGAAGAAATGAATGGGCTCAACGCTGCACCTAGCCAATGTTGTCAGCAGACTCTCAAACAGTTTGACCGTGCCATGCTTGATTGTTTCGATAAGAATCAAGCCAACAAGCGAGTGCCACGCTTCAAAAAGAAGAATATAAAAAAATCGTTCACTTTCCCGCAGGGCATGTCGCTCGAAAATGATCGCATCAAACCACCCAAACTTGATAGGGTTAAGTGCCGTAAGTCATGTGAGTTGAAAGGCAAACTAAAATCCGCAACGATGACTCGAAACGGAAAGTATGGGTATGTGTCTCTTGTGTTATATTGACATGCCTTAAGCACAGTATAGTCGGTATTGACTGAGGTATTGCCATCATGTCTGCGTGTCCGATGGCAAAGAATATATCGCTGCAAAGGCTTTTTAGCGGCAGGGCGATGCCGTGTTAGCCTCTGGAGTGGATGTGTTGGCAACCACTGAGGCTAGGCTTGTATAGCGTAGTAGAGATCCTCGCCATTCGTGGTAGAGAAAATGTCAAATGTGAAATATTTTGACATGCCATAATGAAGTTAGAGTCTGTCCATTGTTGGGTGATATTGTGGGTATATAGGATATGAAGATATGAATAAAGTAAGAAAAATGATGTGGATTCACTATGTATTGGGTGGACTTCTATTGATTTTTTTTGGTATGCAAAACCTATCAGCCAAGGTGGTTTTTGAACGGACTATTGATGCCCAGAGTGTGGAAGGCGTCGATTTTTTAGATGTACAAGGTATGTCTGTATCTTCAAATCAGCTATTATTATCAACACAAAAAAGTTTGGTTATGATTGGTTTAGAGAACTATCAACTCCAGCATCAGTATTTACTCACGGGTAAAGGTAAGGTTTTTGATGTCAAAGGTATCAGTGCTGTGGCTGCTTTACCGTTGAATAGAATCTTACTTGTGAATCGTAAAGAAAATCGATGGGCGATTGTGAATGGATCGGGTCAAGCATTGGTTGCGATTGGGCATAAGGGTGAGCAGGAAGGCGAACTTTCTCAGCCTGTTGATCTTGTATACTCACAGCAAGGACGTATTTATATTGTTGAACGTGGCGCACAACGTGTGTCCGTTTTTTCTCCTGATGGTGTATTCTTATTTTCATTTGGTGATACAAGTTCTGAGAAAGGCGTGAATTTAACGAACCCTTTTCAAATCGCAGTGGATCAATGGGATCGTGTTTATGTGCTGGATAATGGTCAAGGGAGTCGGGTCTCCATTTATTCTTCCAAAGGTGAACTTTTAAAACAAATGGCATCTGTGAATCTTCAGATATATTTTCCGCAGAAACCTAAGTTGCAAGCCTTGGATGTAACTCTGGATGGACGTTTAATTTTGCAAGATAAGATTTCTGGAAAGATTGTTTTTTTAGACTGGGAAAAGGGAAAATTACTGGACTCTTTTGGTACCAAGGGGCAGGGGCGCGGGCAGTTTGGTGCGGTTCAAAGTCTTGAATTTGATGATGTGTCAAAAAAATTATTTGTTGCAGATAGTAAAAATAAAAAAGTTGAAGTGTTTCAAACCGACTATGTATCCAAAGTCACGTCATTGCATGCAGATTTAATGAGTGTACAAAAATCTTCTGTATTGAAAACAGTATGTTCGATTTCGTATGTTTATACAAAAGATAGTATTCTTTGCCTTAATGATGATGAAAATAGTGTTAGAATTTTAAATTTAGAAGGCAAAGAACAAAGCGTATTGAAGGCTAAGTTTAAAACACCCAAACGGGCATCGTTTAATCAGAATATGCTGCTAATCCTAGATAAACAAAATATTAAAATATTTAATCATGCGGGTGATTTCCAATTCTCAATAGGTAAACATGGTAGTAAAAAAGGTGAATTTTCAAAAGCAAGAGATTTGGCTGTAGCGGGTCGAATTTATGTTGCGGATACAGGCAACCATCGTATTGAAGTATTTAGTCGTAATGGTGTGTTTTTTAAGGAAATGGGGAACGGTAAAAATGGAGATATTCAACTGAAAGAACCCGTTGCCATTGCTGTGGACTCCAAAGAACAGGTGTATGTGGCTGATCAGGCGGTTGGGTTAATTTATGTTTTGAATCAGCAAGGTGATGTGATCGATGTTCTGGGTGAGAATAATAAGAAAAGCCCTGATTTTTTGGTGTCTATTGATGACTTAATGTTGGATCAAAATGATGTGTTGTATGTTCTAGGTTCGACGAAGAATAATGATAAATTGATTCGTGTGTATCGAAATGGCTACCCTGTGTTTCGTTTTTCACCGTTGCATATTCAAGCTCAAGCGGGTATTGATAGTCATTGGGTAGGTAAATCTTTGCCGAAAACGAATACACCTATTGATGGTGTGTTGGGTGCTGCCAATGGTGCTGTTCGTTTGTTGACGGGATTGGCAGCCGATACCTTTGGTGTGTTGAAGCACACATTCTTTTCATCCTCCTCAGATCCTTGGATCTTCAACCCTATTCCTAGCAATGATGAATTGATTGCCGTGATGGATCCCAACAAAAGGGCGCGGCATACATTTTTAATGCTAAGGGTGCCTGATGCAGTGACCAACATGCATTTGGGTGGGGATGTAAATAGGGTATCTTTGTCTTGGAAAAAACCATCTGAAAGTTTTATGGGGCGTTATCAAGTCTTTGCTGATGATAATGGTCAGGTCGTGAAAAAACCATTGGCTGAGGTCGTGAAACCATTCCTTATATTACCTCGAAATGGTGCTGAAAAATATCGTGTTGTTGCTGTCAGTGCTTATGGAAAACATAGTAAGCCATCGGTGTGGTTTGAAGATGCCTTTCAACAGGGGTTAACACTTTATCAGCGCAAAGATTACATCGCTGCCAAACAATATTTTCAACAAGCCTTAAATGAAAACGGCAAGCATTTGGGCGCAGTGGAGTATTTGGGTCGCACCTTGATTGCTTTGGGTGAATTGAAAGAAGCAGCGAAAATGTTTGCTAGGTTGGCCACTTTTCCCCATGCAAAAACGCGGGCGTATAACTTGCAAGCAGAGGCATTGATTCAAAGTCAAGCATGGTTGCAAGCTAAATTGGTCATTGACCAAGCCATGAGCCAGAAGCTTGCCAATGCCAAAACATTTGGTTTGTGCGCACAAACCTTGCGCTTCTTGGATGATAGTTTGGGAGCCATTGGGTGTTTGCAAGAAGCCTCTAAACTGGAACCAAAAACAGCGCATTGGAACCTTGAATTGTCGAAAGTGTATGATGATATTGGTGCGAATGATCAAAGTGTCATTGCTTTGCAGGAAGCAGAACGTCAAGCGGGGGTTGACTCTCAAAGTTGGTTGCTGATTGGGCAGGCTTATGAAGCGAAGCAACAGTGGGCAAGTGCAGCACATAGCTATCAAGCAGCGATTGACCACGATGCAAGCAACCAGCAAGCGCATATTTTATTGTCAGGGATTTATATTACGACAAACAACTTACCTGCTGCACGGCAAGCTGCGATTGCAATGGCATCAATTGCTGAATTGCGAGGTATGGCCAATTATGTATTGGGGCGTGTGGCCTTAAAAGAAGGCAAGTCTAATCGTGCCTTGGTACTCTTATTAAAGGCTGAAAAATCAGATGGACAGCGTTTGGAAGTTTGGTTGGCACTGGCGGATGCTTACCATGGTCAAAAAGATTTTTTCAATGAACAATCTGCTTTAAATCATGCGATCAACATTAAACCTGAGAAGGTTTCATTGTATGTTCGTTTGGGTACGCTTTGTAGCGCAGAAAACAATGCAGTATGTGCGCAAAAAACGTTTGCAGATGCTCTGAAACTGGATCCTAAGAATATTGAGGTTGAGTTGGGGTTGGCACGGGCTTATTTGAATCAAAACCGCCCACATCTTGCTGAAGAGCAAGTAAATAATGTGCTGTCTGTGAAAAATAATCATGCATTAGCCCTGAGTATTTTGGCAAAGGCTCAGTCTATGCAAGGGCGAGTTTCAGAAAGTATTGATACATTACAACGAGCAATTCGTTTCGATGATAACAATGAACAACTGCAACTCCAGTTAGCGCGTGCTTATATGGCGAACCATATGTATGACCAAGCGGAAAAAATAGCTGAACAGGCCATGATTATTGCACCGACTTTGGGGGCACCGCATGCGATGTTGGGTGATATATACTTGGCACGTCAGATGTTTGAGAAGGCCATTGCTGCCTTTACCGAAGCAACAACATTGGAAAGTAATAATAAGCAATACCGTCAGAAGTTAAATTTAACATACTTGCAAAAGAAAAAAGTGGAATCCTCAGGGGGTGGGGTAGCTGGACCTAAGCTTGTGGACTTGAAATTTGAGCCTGCCTTTGCCGCATTGTACAAGCAATACGCCAGCCAACCCTTGGGACACGTAACATTGAAAAACAGTTCAGGTATTGATTTTCAAAATATCAAAGTAAGTTTCCAAATTAAAGCATATATGGATTTCCCAAGTACTTATGTCGTGGATATTTTACCCGCAGGTAAAAGTGTGAGGGTTGATTTGAAGGCATCGCTGAATAATAAAGTGTTGGAGATTGATGAAAATACAGGTTTGCAGACGGAAGTATCTGCGGAGTATTTTTTGAGTGGATCTTCTCACGTTGAAAAATTAAATCAGCCCATTACGATGTATGGACGCAATGCTATTGTTTGGAATCATGCCAATATGGTGGGTGCCTTTGTGACACCCAAAGACCAAGTGTTGAATGTCTATATTCGTCAAATGGTGAATCAATATAAACCAAAGAAAAGTTTATTAAACGACCGTATTTCTAAGGCAATGACTATTTTTGAAGTATTTCATGCGATGAATATGAAGTATTTGATTGATCCCAATAACCCTTATGATAAATTGAGTAAAACACAGGCGGATACAGTGCAATATCCACGTGAAACGTTGCGTGTTAAAAGTGGTGATTGTGATGATTTATCTGTTCTTATGGCAGCATCTTTGGAGAACCTTGGTATTGAGACGGCCTTATTGGATGTACCTGGACATTTGTTGATGATGTTTAATACAGGCTTGCCAGAAGATCAGAAGCAATTGATTAGTACGCAAGATGATTTATTGGCCATTGTGGATGGCAAGGTCTGGATTCCTGTTGAAGCGACTTTGGTTGGTGCAACATTCTCTGAAGCTTGGATTGAAGGCGCAAAAAAATTCCAACGCTACAGCAAGGATGGTAGGCTAAACCCTCTTTATCTGCATAAAATTTGGCAAACTGTTAACCCCGTCACATTGCCGCCTGCAGATTTTCAAGTTCAAGCTCCCGATCAAAAGCTTGTAAGCACCCTGATTAAACGTGAAAGTCATATACTGCTTTTGAAGGCTGTGGGGCGTTTGATTGCACCTTATCAAAATATGTTAGCATTTGATGCTGGAAATATTGAAGCCCAGATGCAAATAGCCATTATTTATGCTAAAAATGGTTTGTATGAAGATGCTATCCATGGGTTTGAAGGTATTATTAGGATGGATAAACGAAACAGTGCCGCACTTAACAATCTAGGAAATGCTTATTATTTATTAAAAAACTACGATAAAGCGATTGAATACTATCAAGAAGCAGCAGCCTTGATGCCCAACAATGCAAATGTATTGGTGAATATTGCCATGAGTTATTATCAGCATGGTGATATAAAATATGCTGTGAAAGTTTTTAAAAATGCTATAAGTATAGATACAGGCGTTAAAATACGATACCGTGAGCTTGGATCGTTGTTAGCGGGTTAATGAGAGTATGAGAGGTGAAGTATGAAAAATACAATCAAAATGATCACAGTCATTTCACTTATGAGTATCATGTGTAGTTGGTCAACGGGTGCGATAGCAGCAGACCAATGGCACCAAGAACAGCAACGCGAACATGGTTTTTTCCATTCCCTATGGGGAAAAATAAAAACCATTATGCCAAGGCGTAATACCAATGCCAACCACCATGTGACCGCAGTGATTGGTGTGCGTGGGGCGGAAACAACTGAAACGGCATTAACCCCGCATTGGGAACAAGATTTGGCATCGGATCCTGTTTTTCAAAGTGATATGAAATCGTTTGAAACGGCGGGTAGCTTATGTGAAAAAGGTGATGTGAGCGAAGGTACGCGTGAGTTGATAGGTTTGGTGGAAACTTCATCTTTTCAAAGTATTCAGTCCAATGGATTACTGGCACTTGCAGCATGTTATGATCAGCAGGGAGAGCAGAAGAAAAGTTTGTCATATTTGAAAAGTTTTGTGAAAAAATATCCCAAACACCCCATGACCAAAGATGTGCAAGCTTTTATTGCGAGTGTGAAATAATTGATCCTTTGGATATTGCCATGGATTGGAAAGTATTTTGCTTCTTTTTATGTGAATAAAGTTTATCTTGTCAGCGTATGAAAATAAAAAACAAAGCTTGTTGGGAGAAAAAATGCGTTTGTTCGTTGTGATATTGTTATGTCTGAACTTTATAGGAAGTGCTTATGCGGATGATTTGGGGATTCCGAGTACTTCAGCATTAAAGAATGATACAAAAGATATGACAAAAGTTGCCAATGATCATTTGGCAGTCATGCGAGAGGAAGTAAAAAAATCAGCTGTGAAGAAAAGTTCTTTTTCATTGTTTGGTAGTTCAATAACGCCTTTAGAAATTTCTCTTCTCAATGACTTAAATGATTATATGAAGGTTTATGGTCAAAAACCTTTATCCGTTGAAGCTGTGCAATTGAAAGCAATATTGCATAACCGTATGGATCAAGATGAAAATTTAGCCATGGATTTTCTGAGTATTATATCGGCGTACCCTGACTCACGTTATGAAAAAGCATCGCGTAAAGGTTTGCAAGATTTATTGGCAGGTTCACTGAAGTATTATAAACCCACCCTTGATGTTGTATTGAATACGGATTTCTTAAGTATAGGTAAGCAAAGTGATCGTTTGTTTGCCCTGTTGTCAGGCATATCTTCCATTGATGATAAGAATTTTAACCCTGTGATTGAAGCTGCTTGTTCACGTTTTCTGGTTCGTTACCCTAATGATGTTAAAGATGATGTGGTGCAAAATATTTTAGCGGCACATGCTGGTAAAAACTACCATGTGGGTATTTATCATTATCGGAGCTTACTCACTGTTTATCCCCAAAGTTCATTGCGCCCCAATGCATTGTTTTCTATTGGTGAGATTCAACGTGCTGGCCTAAAAGACTATGAAGATGCTGTGCTGAGTTATGAGCAGGTGATTGAACAATTTCCACGTTCGGATGTTGCCAAACAGTCCTATATCAAATTGGCATTAACCCAGAGTCAACATTTACGTTTGTATCAAAAAGCACTGTTAACTTTGAATACAGCCGTAGAAAAATATGCGGATGACCCCATAGGAAAAAAAGCCTTAGAAATGTTGGGTGAAATTTATTCGAAGAAAACCAAAGAGTATGCAAAAGCTGTTGAAGCTTATCGTAAATTGTCAGATATATTTTCGGGCGATGATGGTATCAAAGCTTTACAAGAAGCTGAAAAGATTGCTTCATCTTCGATGCGTGACTATGCCCTTGTGATAGCCATTGATGAGCAGCTTATTCGGGATTATTCTGACAATGCTTTGGCACCTGAAAAATTACTCAATATTGGTGATATATACAATAAAAAGCTCAAACAGAAGTCCCAAGCCATCAATATCTATCAGAGGTTGATTGAGCAATACCCAAATAGTAAGCAAGCCAAAGAAGCTTCATCCAATATTCGTAAACTTGAGAAGAAGTCTGGAGGCAGCTTAGGTCTATTTTAAATGGATGATTTATTATGCTTATACCCTAAAGGGGAGGCATCAAAATCGCTTAAAGGATTGTATCTTTCCTATCAATTACACAGGCAAGCATTAGAACATGATGTATGTATTTATAGTAATTATATAGCCTCATTGGATGGTCGTATTGCTGTGTGTGAAGGCAATACGAACGAATTTTCTGTACCTGTGTGTATTGCGAATGCGCGGGATTGGCGTTTATATCAAGAGTTGGCAGCACAAGCTGATGTCATGCTTACATCAGCCCGTTACTTTCGACAGTTAGCCAAAGGATGTGCACAAGATTTATTGCCTGTTGGACAGGGTCGGGCCTATGAAGATTTGCGTGATTGGCGTGAGCAGGAAGGTCTTTCAGCACAACCCGATGTGATGGTGGTTTCATCAAGTTTGGACATTCCGTTGGATAGTCTCGCGAGCTTATCGGATCGAAAGGTTTGGGTTGTGACCACATCGCGTGCAAATATGACTCAAAAAAAAGCATTGCAAGCCATCGGTGTGGGTATCCTCATTGCTGGGGAAAGCCGTGTTGAAGGTGTGAAGCTTAAACAGCATTTGATTGAAAAAGGTTATCGCAGTGCTTATATGATTGCGGGTCCTCAAGTTCATCACACGTTGCTTATGGCTGGTGTTTTAAATTGTATGTTTCTGACAACACATTTATCTCTACTGGGACATGATGATTTTCACACCATCTTGAAAGGTAATATGTCCCCTGTTTCTTGTGAATTATCTTCACTTTATTTGGATGTGAAGGGGCAGCAAATGTTTGGACAGTATCGCATATCACATACGCAAAACATATAAAAGAACGAGGAAACATGTCACAAGACACACTTGCTATTTCGCCAGCTAAACCTGCACCTTTTCGTATCATTGCCTTATCACTTCCATTATGGGGCTTGTCGCTGTTGTTAAGCTTATTTATGCCATTAACGGGTATATTTTCCTTTGTCATTATTGGCATTTGTTTGTTTTGGCTTCCCTTCAAAGCCAAGCAGGGTCATTGTCCAAACTGTCAACGCTTAAAGGTGTTTCCATTTTCAGGTTTTGGTAGCCGTTGTAAGGGCTGTGACTATGAACTCGTGTTGCGTGGTGATGAGATTCATCAAATTGAACCCCGAACATCGCCAAGAGCAGGTTCAGGACGCACATGATTTATTTTAATGATGTCAGTTTAAGACACGGTACAAAACTTCTGTTCAAAGATATGACATGGGTGATTCATGCCAGAGATAAAATAGGTTTAACTGGCGCGAATGGAACTGGAAAATCATCATTATTTTCTTTAATTCGGGGCGAATTGGAAGAGGATACGGGTCAGTTTTCCATGCAAAAAAATATCACCCTTGCTCATGTCGCACAGGAAACACCCGCTTTGGCTATGGCTGCGATTACTTATGTGATGCAAGGTGATGCGGAACTCGAATCGTTACAACACGCGATTAAAGAGGCAGAAAAAAAGGATGATGGCATACGTTTAACGCAGTTGCATGAGCGTATGGCACAGATTGATGGCTATGCTGCCCATGCAAGAGCAGCGCGCTTGATGCACGGTCTGGGTTTTAAAGTTGGGCAGGAGGAACAAGATGTTGCCAGTTTCTCAGGTGGTTGGCGGATGCGGTTGAATTTGGCTCAAGCCTTGATGTGTCGTTCGGATGTGTTGCTTTTGGATGAACCGACCAATCATTTGGATTTGGAAGCTGTGATTTGGTTAGAAACTTGGCTGCAACACTACCAAGGTGCTTTATTACTTATTTCTCATGATCGTGATTTTTTAGATCGAACCATTAAAATCATTGCCCATATTGAACGTCAAGAAATCACCCTTTATACAGGCAACTACAGTGCTTTTGAGCGTATGCGTGCAGAAAAAATGGCATTGCAACAATCATCGTATGAAAAACAGCAGCGCGAAGTGGAACACATGCAGGACTATATTCGCCGTTTTCGTGCGAAGGCGAGCAAAGCCAAACAAGCGCAAAGTCGTATCAAAGCATTGGAACGGATGCAGATGATTACACCCGCTCATTTGGATTCCCCATTTTCCTTTACTTTTAAGAATCCAGAGCAAGTGCCCAGCCCTTTGCTACGTTTGACCAAAGTGGCTGCGGGTTATGGCGAACAGCGTATTTTAGACAAGGTGACAATGGGACTTTTACCTGGTGAAAGATTGGGGTTACTGGGAAAAAATGGTTCAGGAAAATCAACTTTAATCAAGGTATTGGCAGGTGAAATGCCGCCATTGCTGGGTCAATATCAAGCGGCTCAAGGTTTGCGTATTGGCTACTTTGCCCAACATCAGCTGGAACAATTACATGATGAACGCTCGCCTTTGCAACATTTACAGATGTTGAATGATGAAGCTTCTGAAAAAGAGTTGCGTCTATTTTTGGGTGGGTTTGCCTTCCGAGATGATATGGCTATGGGTGCCATTCGTGGGTTTTCGGGGGGCGAAAAGGCACGTTTGGTATTGGCAATCTTGGTGTATCAACAGCCGAACCTTCTTTTATTGGATGAACCAACCAACCATTTGGATATGGATATGCGACATGCTTTGTCGATGGCATTGCAATCCTTTGAAGGTGCGATGATTTTGATTTCCCATGATCGTCATTTATTACGCACCGTGTGTGATGAATTGTTGTTGGTGGCTGATGGAAAAGTTCAAGCCTTTGATGGTGATTTGGATACCTATGCGACATGGTTGACCAAGGATGAAGATGTTGAGCCTATGATTGATGAGGCTGGCAATACGGGTAAAAAAGAACAACGCAAACTGAATCATGAGCGTCGCAAACAATTAAAGCCTTTGCGTGACCGCGTGATGAAGTTGGAAAAAAACATGGAACGACTTCACACACAAAAAGATGATTTGGCTGAACAGTTGGCAGATGCTGAGCTTTATTCAGGCGATCAAAATGAAAAGCTTAAACAACTGACACATCAGCATGGGCTTATTCAACAGCAACTGGATGATACAGAAGAAGCTTGGATGCAAGCCAGTGAAGATTTGGAACGTGCGAATGATGAAGGATAGGCAGCTTGCGTGCAAAGTGATAAAACGTACCATCGCAACCACGTTTTTAAAGGTATGGGGGAAGGTATGACGCTTCAAGAGCTTTTGAGTGCACTTCAACAAGGTCAAAAAATTCAAGGCGAGAATTTTTCTGGTCAAGATTTGTCAGAACAAGATTTTTCTAAAGCATCCCTTGTTGGCTGTGACTTTAGTGGTGCCAATTTACGCAACACCAAATTCGTTCGCGCCAATTTACGATCATGTAATTTTACCAAAGCTGATTTGCGTGGTGCAGATTTAAGCGAGTCAGACTTGTTTGAAGCAGATTTGACAGGAGCGAAGCTGCGCCGAGCAAATCTCACCAATTCTATTCGTATTGGCGCGAAGATTCATAAATGGGGCTTGAAGGGTGCGTATATTACAGGCCCAACGGCTTATGTTGATTAAAAGGGAAAATGATGAATAAGATTCAAGCATTGCCAGGTGTGTTTCCGTTACACGTAGATAAAACATTTATTAGCGAAAGTGAGTGGGTTATTTTCAAATTATTATGCCGCCCTATTGCATCTTTAGCCGATGATGATGCGGAATCATTATCATTGATTACAGGGCATCAAGTCAGTGTCGCACGCTGTGATGAATTGATTCGTACGGTGCAAATTCACCAGCTTTCAGGGCTTGGCTCTTGGATTTCACGTTTGTTGGCAGAAGTGGGGTGTGATGTACTTCAAGTACAAGAAGATGATGCCCAGATATTGATGCAAAAGGTCAATGAAAAAGCAGGCTATAAGATTTGTAATGATGCCACTGTGCAAGCCTTGTCTCAACTACAACTTCAGTGGAAAGGCGCAGCACGCGTATCAAAATAGAAGGAACCCTCCATGACAAAAAAACAAATTCTCATTACAGGTGGTGCGGGGTTTATCGGCTCCAATTTAGCTGCGACTTTCATTAAAAAACATGGTCGAGACATCGTCATTGTGGATGATTTTTCTTCAGGTGATTGGAAAAACCTGATTCATGTGGATTGTGAAGTCCGTGCCGCTGATTGTGATGATGCAGCGTTATTGCAGGAGATTGCAGGCGGTCGTTATGAAGCCGTCTATCACGAAGCTGCGATTACCGATACCACGGTGATGAATCAACGCTTGATGATCGAAGTGAATACCAATGCTTTTGCTAAAATATTAGAAGCAGCACACGCATCAAGAACGCGGGTTATTTATGCTTCTTCGGCAGGAACGTATGGCAATTCACCTGCTCCCAATGCGATTGGTGTCGGCGAAGAGCCTGAAAATATTTATGGTTTTTCCAAACTTTTGATGGATCGCATAGCCTCCCGTTGGTATGGAAAACATAGCGCACCCATCATCGGTTTGCGTTATTTTAATGTGTATGGCTGTGGCGAACATCATAAAAATGAACGCGATGGAACGAAAACAGCATCCATGATATTGCAATGGTATGAAAAAGCGAAAGCGGGTGAGCCGTTGCGCTTGTTCAAATATGGCGAACAAATGCGTGATTTTGTCTATATTCAAGATGTGGTGGGTGCGAATATTGCAGCACTGACAAGCACAGAATCAGGTGTTTGTAATGTTGGTTCAGGCAAAGCGCGTGCATACAATGATATTGTCGATTGCTTGGGGAAAAGTCTAAACCAAAGCTTTACGCCTGAATATTTTGATAACCCTTTTTCTTTTTTTCAAATGCACACCGAAGCCGACTTGTCTGAAACATCTCGCATTTTAGATTGGCAACCTCAGTGGCGTTTAGAAGCAGGTATTGAGGATTATATTCAGCAACTTGAGATAGGTTTTCGTGGACCACAGGTGAGTGTATGAAGTCTTTGATTACCTTGTGTATGTTGATGATTTTTTTTGCCAATGGCTGTGTACAACGCCCCATTCATCAGGGTAATGAGTTAAGCAAAGAGAAAATTTGGCTGATTCAGAAAGGGGATACCAAGTTTCAAGTTGAAAGCGAGTGGGGGAGTCCTGCGATGCAGGATCCCTTGCACCCCAAGCGTGTGGAATATGTTGAGCAAGTGAAAGATAAGGAAAAAAACCAAGCTTATGTACGCGGTGTTATTGTTGAGTATGACAAAGCATTGCGTGTGAAAAGCTTACAGTACTTTGGTTTTTAAGAGGCTATTATGGCATTAAGACCACCTGGTGGTGCATCAAAAATAGCACTATTGGTTAGCAGTATTTGGACAATTTCCATGATTTTCGCATTGATTGCAGGACACCTTGTGTTGGTAATCTTTATTTTTTTACATTTTGATCAAGATGCAGGGATACAAGTCTTGGTTGAGAAAACAGGGCTTCCAATGGCGTTATTGTGGAGCTTGGTCGTAGCCTCTTTATTGTTGGATGTATGGATTTTCAAGAGTGATAGAAAGAACAAAGAGAATATTCGTCGCCGATAATTTTGATCGTTCTGGATAAAAAAATCTCAAGGATAAATATGACTCAAAATTTTAAATTGATCATTCAAAGCTATAAAGATGATAGTGATTCAGTTTATAACAGTTGGTTTATCAATAATGAAGAAAGGTTAAAAGCATTTCGTTCGATTAGAAGAGGTGTCCTTCATGTCATAGAGGATATTAAATATGGAACTTTTGGTAATGACTTTAAAGGCTCATCGTTAGAGTTTGTATTACATTGTATTACAGAACAAAAACAAGTATTCAAAGGTGCAGCTCATCCTTTTTATTGGAAACCAAAACTACGAATTCCCGATATTTACGAAGATGAAGAAAATCAAGTCGCTTTTGGTCAGTTCTTAGAAAGGTGCTTCAACGCAATAAAAGAAGAGCAGATTATTAAAGAGATTATTTTGCTGGACGAACGGAAAATTAAAGGCTTAGGACCTGCTGTTGCAAGCATTCTTTATTTTTTACACCCCACGATGATGCCTCCATGTAATACTGCGATTGTGAATGGTTTTAATACGTTATTTAAGGATAAAGTTAAACTTGGCTCATGGACAGAGTACCTTAGAATGAGGGAAGTGATTATCGCGAAGAATAATGAATATAAAGTTACACTTTCAAATGATTTGGGGGCTTTTGCAGGTTTGTTATTTGATGTCGGAGAAAAGAAGTTACGGATGAGTGATGACTTTCTCAGCGATGAAGAACGAATGAAGATTGAAAAAAAGATGAAAAAACGGCATCAAGAGGTTTTAGCCTCAAATCAAGAAGAAGATCTACACACTGAAATGCAGCATCACATTTTAACCATTGGCGGGGCAATGGGATACGATGTTATTGCAGCCTCAAATGATCGCTCTCGATGTCATAACGGAAAAAGTTTATCTTTCATTAGTATAGATGAATTTCCGCCATTAGATGTCGATAAAGCAACCTATAAAACCATCACGCTAATTGATGCTGTTTGGTTTGATAAAGGCAGCAACAATATTACTTGTGCATTTGAAGTTGAGAAAAGTACATCAATATATTCGGGTATATTAAGGCTCAACGACTTATACTATTCTTTCCCCGATAACCCACCCTCATTGTATATTATTATTCCTGATAAACGAGAAAAGGATTTGATTTTTCAGTTGCAAAGACCAGCTATAAAAAATAGTCATATAGAAATAAATTATATACTTTTTTCAGGCTTACAAAAACATTGTGAAGCAATATGTACTTTTGGTGAAGATAAAGAAATTCTCAAAAAAATATCAAAAACTATTGTATAACTCAATGGGTGGCACTGGCACGCAACAAAGTGGTGAAGCAGGTTTTCGCTTACTCAATATGCAGCAAGATATGGATTGGTGGGTGCGCCACTGGCATGAGCATATCCCCAATATAGAACTTGATGAGATGATGGTACGGTTTTGACGTCCCATGAAAGATAGCGTGGATTAGTCGAAGTGCTGTTATAATGGCAAGGCTTCTTTGAGTATCTTGCATAGTTCATCCAATGCATTGGCTGTATAGGCTTTGGCTGGGTATGCGCCCCAAACAGGTGCTGGCCAGCTCACATCATCCTTATAACGAACAATATGGTGAATATGTAATTGTGGTACCATGTTCCCCAAAGCAGCAACATTGATTTTATCGGCGTGGAAGGTTTTTTTCAGTGTGTGAGAGACCATGCACGATTCACGCATCAGTTGTTGTTGATCCGTTTCAGTTAAATCATGAATTTCGCTGATGTTTTCACGTTGGGGTACCAAAATAAGCCATGGATAATGTGCGTCGGGCATCAACAAGACAGCACAAAGTGATAATTTTCCAAGCATCATACAATCAGATTCTAACTGTGGATGTAATATCATGATGGCTCCCAATTTTTGTTGGCACGTATCAAATCTCTCGGTCGACCAATGTCAAACCATTGACCTTGATGAAGCATGCCAGTGCATACCTGTTGTTCAATCTGTTCATGCATGGCTTGCACCAATGAAAATGATCGGTTGATAGGAAAATGTTGTAATGCTTCGTGCTGCCATAGAGAAATACCAGCAAAGGTGTAGCACGGCTCTCCATCTGTTTGTACAAGGTGATGCTGATATGAGAAATCTCCACAGAGATGATGTACTGGATTATGAACCAATGCTAAAGCGCATGCATGATGCCGCGCATGTGTTGCCAGCACTTGAATATTCACATCACTGATAATATCGGCATTGTGGACAATAAATGGAAAATCCTCAGGTAAATATTGCATGGCAGTTCGAACCCCACCACCAGAATCAAGTAAGCTTTCTTCCTGACTGAATTCAAGGTGAACACCGAGGTGTTCGCCATTGCCAAGGTCATTGATCAATTGTTGGGCGTGGTGATGAACATTGATGACGATATGACGAATACCTTGGCGGCTCAATTGTCGAATGACATGAATGATCGCAGGATCACCTTGTATATTCATCATCGCTTTGGGGCGATCTTTGGTCAGCCATGCCAGACGTGTTCCCAGACCTGCTGCTAAAATAATAGCATGTTCAATGTGCATGGTTCCCCCCCCCCTTTTTATTTGAAATAAAGCTGGCGATGTTCTTGCTTTAATTTTCTTTAATAATTTGAATATTACATTTATCTTTGAGGGGAGGGAACATGTCAAGTGAAACCACAACAAGTATGAATCAAAGCATGCTTGAAACAGTGCGTTCTCATTTGAATCATTATTTATTTGATTTATCATCGGTGGCAGGACGTATCACCAATTATTGTATTTTACTTTTGATTGTTGCGACTGTTTTTTTATCCATGATGGATACTGTTGATGAATACCACATCTTACTTCAAAATTTTTTACCTGCCATTGAAGCATTTATTTTGTACTTTTTTTTACTGGAATATGCTTTGCGTGTTTTTTCAGCCCATAAACGTTTAAAGTATATGAGAAGTTTTCATGGTATGATTGATTTAATCACCATTTTACCACTTATTTTTGGTCTTCATAGTTCTATTTTAATTCGTCTATTACGTTTGATTCGTTTATTTAAAATCACCATGTATTTTCCTCTTTTGGTGAATCTATTTGAGTCTGTCGCTGGTTCTTTGGCATTATTGTTTGCTGTTCTTGGCACAACCACGTTAATTTCAGTGATTATTGGCAATATCATTTTTATTGTTGAACCCAGCACTTTCCCCAATGCATTTGCAGGCACATGGTGGAGTTTGGTGACCATGAGTACGGTGGGTTATGGCGATTATGTTCCCCAGAGCGTGGTTGGAAAATTACTGGCAGCTTTTCTTATTTTGATTGGCATTTGTATGTTTGCGATGGTGACAGCCGTCATTTCTGTACGTGTGGGGCGCATGGTACACATGGACACCAAATGTATGGAATGTAACACATCCATTTCATCTGAATATCGTTACTGCCCTTTTTGTGGAAGCGATCAAGATGATAGTATTGATTTATTCTGATGCTTTTCCATGCCAAAGGTGAAAAAATAAAGAGACTGCTAGACCAAAAAAACCACCAAATATACCAAGTCCACCGAGTAGTAAAATAATCATATTCCATGTTTCAGCCCCAGATTTTACGGATGGAATGATAGAAATAATGATAACAACACCGACCACCATCAATATGCTATAGCGTATCATCAAACGTTTCCAAACTTGGGCAGTCATTGTTTCTTTATGTGCCATTATCACCTCGATAAAATCTAGTTATTGAGTTCCAGCGGGTACAATGAGTAAAGCTCCCGATGCAAATACCAAGGTACGAACAATGAGAATACCCATAAACTGTTGGGCATGATCATGTTGATGTTCCTTATACTCAGCACCTTGTGTTTGCATCATGCCGCGCCCTGCCATAATTTGTAATACATACAAAGAATACAACACAATAATCAAAATTAAATGACTCCATACGGCAAAAGAAAGTGCTTCTTGATGCACAATCAAACGTTGCCACCAATCATGCGTGAGATATAAATAAACTGGGAAAAAAAGGTCAAATACAACCAATAACATCATGGCTGGAATATGAAAAAATCGTACTTTTCTAAAGAACCAAGCCAGTGCCAACCAAACAAAACTAATAAGAACCAATATGACACTTGTGACCATGATAGCGTTACCTTTGGTGCTTGTTATTTTGCCAAACGATCATCAGCCACATGATAATTGGGATCTTCTTGAATATTCACTTCAACCAAGTCGCCTGCTGTTTTTAATAATTGGCGGCACTCTTTACTTAAATGACGAATTTGTAAGTTTTTTCCTGCCTCACTGTATTTTTCAGCCAAACCATCAATGGCTTCAATGGCAGAATGATCGGCAACGCGTGATTGGGCAAAATCAATGATAATGTGATGGGGATCTTTTTGAATATCGAATAATTGATGAAAGCGGTGAATGGATGCGAAAAATAATGGACCATACACGGTGTAAACTTTGGTTTCATTTTCAAGTGTGACAACGGCATGAATATGTTTGGCTTGTTTCCACGCAAACATCAAAGCCGTAGCAATCACACCAATGATGACAGCCGTCGCTAAATCCGTGAAAACAGTCACCGTTGTGACCAGTATGCCGACAAACAAATCTTCACGTGGAATTTTATTGATAAGGTTGAAACTTCCCCATTCAAATGTACCAATCACCACCATAAACATAATACCGACCAATACCGCAACAGGAATCATTTCAATCAATTCATTGGCAAACAAAATAAAGGAAAGTAAAAATAAAGAAGCAGCAATACCAGAAATATTGCGCAGACCACCCGATGAAATATTGATCATGGACTGTCCAATCATCGCGCAGCCACCCATACTGCCAAAAAATCCACTGACCACATTGGCAGTACCTTGCCCAATAGATACACGATTACCCTGGCCTCGCGTATGTGTCATTTCATCAATGACGCTCATGGTTAACAAGGATTCAATCAAACCCACACCAGCCAAGACAAAGGCATAAGGTAAAATAACCCAGAGTGTTTCAAAGTTGATGGGTAAATCAGGGATATGAAAGCTAGGTAAATCCCCTCCAATATGGGCAATATCTCCGACCGTTTTGGTATCCAAGCCGCTAAAAACAACCAGACAAGATAAGCCAACAATGGCGACCAAACCCGCAGGGACAGCACGGGTAAATTTGGGTAAAATATACATGGTTGCCATGGTTCCTAGAACCAACGCCAACATCAAATACAAATCACCACCCTGCATCCAAGCACCATCGGTTTTAAATTGAGGAAGTTGCGCAAGGAAAATCACAATGGCAAGCCCATTTACAAAGCCTAGCATCACAGGATAGGGAACCATGCGAATAAATTTACCAAATTTCAATGTGCCGAAGATGATTTGTAAAATACCAGTCAAAACAACGGTAGCAAAAAGATATTCAACACCATGTTGTGCCACCAATGCAACCATGACCACAGCCATCGAGCCTGTCGCACCAGAAATCATACCTGGACGGCCACCAATCAATGATGTAATCAAACCAACCATAAATGCCGCATATAAACCCACCAAAGGATGAACGCCAGCCACAAAGGCAAAGGCAACGGCTTCTGGCACCAAAGCCAACGCCACAGTCAATCCAGATAAAACATCATCTTTCACACCTGTGGCGTGTTTATAATATAGGGCAAACATGGAATCTCCAGAGGATCGAGCCAAAAGTGCGGGCATGCTGAGCATGCGTACAGCATTATCAAGATAAGTGAGAGGGAATGATCTTTATAACGTTATAAGTAATATAGCGAGCAGGATTTTTCTAGCCTAGATTATTCATGAATCGTCGTGATGATCATGTAGAACCTTTGTTTGCAACGGATTTTCTTGAAAGAGACCGTAGCCACTGCTTACGGGCGATTGAAGAAAAATTTGTTGCGGGCAAAGGAGCAAGCGAGGGCGCGACAGTATTTATGAATAATTCGGGCTAGGTTTAAGTTGCTGCTGCCATCATGGCGATGGCTTCATCTGCGGCATCGGTTGGGATTTGTGCCTGAATGATAGGGCGACCGACAACCAAGTAATCTGCACCCGATTCGATGGCAAACTTTGGATCTGCAATACGCTTCTGATCTTGCATACCCTGATTTCCCCAACGAATGCCAGGTGTTACAGTGATGAAATCATGCCCACATGCTTGTTTGATGTTGGCAACTTCATGCACACTACAAACTGCGCCTTGTAATCCAGCTTCTTTGGCAAGTAAAGCGCGTTTTACAGCTAGTTTTTTCGCTTCTTCTGGGGGCATGGGGTCGCTGGTTAAAACAGTGACAGCAATCAAATTCATATCAGGGAATGCGGCAGCTGCTTTCACAGCTGCTTGGAGCATATCAGAGCCTCCAGCAGCATGAACATTGACCATCTGAACACCCAATTTCCCTGCACTTTCAATCGCCTGTGCGACAGTATTCGGGATATCATGGAATTTTAAATCAAGAAAGACCTTGTGTGTTTCCAGTAAGTTGCGCACCAAAGATCCTCCCTCAGCCACAAATAAACGCAAACCGACTTTAAACCAACCGACATGCTCTGCAAGTTGATCGCGTAGGGCGAATGCCTCTTGTGCATTGGGCATATCCAGTGCCACCATCAGGCGTTGTCGAAAATCTTCCGTATTCATGTTAGCTCCTTGAAATCATTGTCTTCTTGTGAAAGCACACTGCTCCCCCATATGTGACATTGTGGGCATTGCCAATACATCTCAACCACATCCACACCGCAGTATTTACAGTGATAACGTTTCATTTGTTTGCGCCATATTTTGGCATGCTCAATCAGTGGATCATCACCCTCCTGCCCCAAAGCAACCAAACGTAATGATTCTCTTAAATACTTGGGGGTGAGTTGTATGTCATGTTCTATTGGGTTGCGGGGATTTTCTTCGGCAAGCCTTTCAAGCCAAGTGAGTCCCAATTCATGTTGATGACTTTCTTGCCAACATTGCATCAATAGCTCTGAATATTTGGGGTACAATATGGGGACAAGAAGGTGAAGAAAGTCCGCTGACATACTTTGCATACGATGGATGTTTGCAAGCACAGCAGGTATGTTTTTTTCGTGCAGTTCAATGGTAACCATCACAAGATAGGCATGGGTACAATGTTCCGATATATTCAAAGATTGTTCTGCATATTGTCGGGCTTGTGTGATGTCTTTTTTTTGCAAGCATTGTTTTGACATTTCAGCCCATAGATAGGCGCGGTGTAAGCTGACGTTGGCATCTTGGATACGTTCAACCCGTGATAACAATGATTCTGCTTCTTGCCATTCATGGCTTAACTCTCGAATACGCAAAGATGCCTGCAAGGCATTCAAGTGATCCGACTGAACATCCAAAACTTTCTGATAATGCCGCAAAGCACGATCCAAGAGCCCACCCGTTTGAAAGTCTTTTGCCAAGGCAAAGTGAGCTTGAATATAAAGGTCTTGTGGAACATGAGGACGTGCCAATATATTCTGGTGAATACGCACTGCACGACCAATTTCACCTTGGGAGAGAAACATTTCACCCAGTGCCATATATACTTCGGTTGATTCAGAGCGTAATTTGGCAACTTCGACCATATCTTGCAGTGCCAAATCGGGTTTATCGGAGAGTAAATGTTGAATGCCGCGCAAAAGCGGTGAAACCCGTTGGTCGTCCACAGGTGTGTTGTCTTGTTCTTCTTTGGATGTTGGACGAAGTAAAAGTACCCAAACAGCGGTGACGATGGTGGTGAGTAAAGCAAGGGTGGCAAGAGTGTTCATGAATAAACACTCGCGGGATGCTTACACATCATCTTGCAGCGGGATATTACGTAAATTCTCTACTTCCTGTTGAAGCAGTGCATTCTCTTCTTGTAGACGTTCAATTTCGAATTTGTGTTTACGACGTGAAAAAAACAATGACAAGATGCCGCCAACAACACCCAAGAAAAAAGCGATGAAAATAGGCATATACAGCGGTGCATCAAGGGTGGACAGGTGAAGAAAGGAGACATGTACCAATGCCAAATTTGCAGTGGCAAAGGCAATGCCAAAGATGGTGAGCATGATGACAATGACGATATTCAGCCAGTGAATCGAACTTCTTTTGGGGTAAGGCTTCATGACGCTGAGGATTTTTTCTTTCCAGCTTCACGTAAGGCTTTGCCTGGCTTGAAGAATGGAATGCGTTTGCCTTCGACCTTGACCCATTCACCTGTTTTCGGATTGCGACCCATATGTGGGTTGTGCTGTTTGATAGTGAAGCTTCCAAAACCACGCAATTCAACGTGTTCACCAGACACCACAGAATCTTTGATGGCTTGAAAAATGGTGTTGACTGCCGATTCAGCTTCAGCAGTTGACAGACTAGGATGTTCTTTAGCAAGCCATTCAATTAAATCTGATTTGATCATAGGCACTCCCCATGTGATGTGTCAAGCCCATAACCCATCAAAGGTTATGGGCTTAGGTGCTATTTTTGTTGTGCTAGACTACGTTGTAAAGCCAGTGCCAGAGCGGATGGTCCATCTTCATTGGCAACCGTTTGACTGTATTGACGAACGGCTTCACGTTCTTCATCACTTAAGAATTGACGAATGGATAAATCAACCTGTTTACGGCGGCGATTTACATCAATCACTTTGGCTTCAATTTCATCACCTGCATTCAAGCTTTGATCGCGTGGAACTTCACGCAATGCCAAGCGTGCACGTACATGTTCGCCCAATTGTACCCAAGCAGCACCCGATGCGACATCAATGACAGTACCCTTCACGGTCGCACCACGTTTGACACCTGCCATAAAGACTTCAAAGGGATCATCTTGCAATTGTTTGATACCCAGTGCTATGCGTTGTTTGGCAACATCCACACCCAATACAACACACTCAACCTCTTGTCCTTTTTGGTAGTTCTGAATGACATCTTGTCCTGATTCAGTCCAAGAAAGGTTGCCAATATGTACGAGACCATCCAATTCACTATTGAGTGCAACAAAAAAACCAAATTCGGTGATGTTGCGAATTTTTCCTGTGAGGCGAGATCCTTCAGGGTGTTCAGTCATCCAAGCTTGCCAAGGATTTTCAGCCACTTCTTTAAGGCTTAAACGAATGCGACGCTGTTTTTCATCAACCTCCAAAACAGCAACATCCACCACATCACCTTCCACTAAAATTTCGGTGGGATTAACATCACTACGTGTCCAGCTCATTTCAGAACGATGAATCATACCTTCAACGCCTGCTTCCAATTCAACGACCGCGCCAAAATCCAAAAGTTTGCGTACAGTACCCGTTAAACGCATACCTGCTTCGTAGGTTGTTGCAACATGGTTCCAAGGATCTTCTTGTAAGATTTTGGTAGAGATGGATATTTTACCACTTTCAGGGTTTAACTTGATGATTTCAGCGGCGATACTTTGCCCCAATGTAAGGACTTCAGAAGCATGTGCAATACGCCGCCATGTCATATCAGAGACATGTAAGAGTGCATCGACACCACCCAAATCTACAAAAGCACCAAAATCAGTCAGACGTTTAACACCACCTGTGACCCGATCACCCAAAGCCACACCTTCAAAGAATTTAGCACGCGCGACAGCAGCTTTTTCTGCAATCGGTTTCTTGCGAGAAACAACAATATTTTCGGGGCGTTGTGAGGATTCTAAGATGGCAACTTGATATGAATGACCAATCAATTGATTGGCTTGTATACCCGCATGAATATCGACTTCTGAGCGTGGCATAAACCCCTGTAGCCCACCCAAATCAACACGGTATCCACCTTTGACTTCAGATGTAACTGTGGCTTCAATGGTGGTGTTTTCCGCAACAACTGCATCGATTTTCAACCATTGTTCACGACGTTTTCCTTCCAAAATAGATAAGCGAATGGCACCACCCGTGAATAAAATAACGGCATCAATTTCATCGCCAGCTTTTGGGGTATCGAGTCCCAACTTTTCAAATTCAGCGATGGAAATACTACCTTCATTTTTGCCGCCCACATCCATAATGACTTGCTCAGCACGGACTTCGACCACCATACCGCGCACACTTTCACCTTTTCTTAGCGGTTTTTCTTCTTTCAAGGATGCTTCAAACATCGCTTTAAAGCTTTCTTCCTCTGGGATTGCAGCTTGCTCATTCACCATTGTTTCATCCACCTATCATTGATAATAAAACTTCTAAAATTGCTAAAACTTCAAAATATTGCGTTGTTTTAAAGAGGCTGAATCAGCTCTTTTCGCTCCAACACAGATAGCATCCGATCCACGACTTCATCGGCGCGCATGATCGTCGAATCAATTTTTATTGCACCATCAGCTTGGCTCAAGGGTGCGCATTCACGTTCAGCATCCCGTTGATCCCGTGCCAACAAATCTTGGGCAATATGTTCAACCGATAATTCTGGTTCAGCGATACGCAATTGCGCCCAACGTCGCCGCGCACGCTCACGCACACTGGCGGTTAAAAAGAACTTCCCTTGCGCATGCGGAAGCACAACACTGCCAATATCTCGACCATCCATCACACAACCTTGTTGTGCCAAGTGACGTTGTACCTTCAAAAGTTTGGTGCGAATGTTTGCCGAGGCTGCAACAATGGATGCCAAGCCGCCGACACCCTCACCACGCAACTGTGAAGTGCAATCTTTACCTAAAAAAAGCATGCCTTCAGCAGACCATTGCATATCCATAAGGCTTCTTTCAAGTTGTTGTAATACAGCGGTTTCATCATCCATATCAATGTTGGATTGTTGTGCTTGCCAAGCTGTGAAACGGTAAAGCAAACCTGTATCCAATACGGGTAATCCCAACTCACTGCCTAATGTGGCTGCAACCGTGCCTTTACCTGAACCTGAAGGACCATCAATAGCAATTTGTAAGCCTTCAATCGGTTGCCAATATAAATGACCCATGATTAAGACGCATCCCAATGCACATTCATGCCCAATATTTGTGCCAAGGGAACAAAATCAGGAAAGGATGTGGCAATGGCCGCCGCATTTTCAATACGAATATCAGCTTCAGCACATTGTGCAGCAACAGCCATCGCCATGGCAATACGATGATCCCCATGCGCATCAATGCTCACGCCGCCTTTCAAATCACCACCAAGCATACTCGCACCATCAGAAAATTCTTCGATTGTCGCGCCTGCAAGCCGCAGTGCTTTCGCCATCACAGCAATACGGTCAGACTCTTTGACCCGTAACTCCTCAGCATCGGTCAGCTTGAATCGACCTTCGGCAAGGCTTGCTGCCGCAAAAATAGCGGGGAATTCATCAATGGCATCAGGGACATCCACAGGATTAACATGAACACCATGTAAGGATTGATATGAAACATGAATGTCGGCGACTTCTTCATCGCCAACCGTCGTGCTTTGTTGCAAATCTAAGTCTGCGCCCATATCTGATAAAATACGCTTCCAACCATTGCGTAAAGGGTTCATGCCGATGCTTTTTAATATGATATTGGAATCAGCAACCAATGATGCTGCGACGGCAAAAAAACACGCCGACGATGGGTCAGCAGGAATATGAATCGGGGCTTGGGGTGCGATCAGTTTGCCAGCGGCTTGCAAGTGAATCACGCCTTGTTCATCCACATCAATGCTTTGCCCAAAAAGTGGCAACATGCGTTCGGTATGATCGCGTGAAGGGCGCGGTTCTGTCACCGTTGTTTCACCTTGAGCATAAAGCCCTGCAAACAAGACACATGATTTTACCTGTGCGCTAGCAACTTTGGATGTGTGGTGGATACCATGCAGCTTAGAGCCATGAATGGTCAAAGGAAGTAAATCGTATTCACCAGTAATCTTAGCACCCATCATGCGTAATGGGTCAGCCACACGTTTCATGGGACGTTTTTGCAAGGAAGCATCCCCAGAGATGACGCAATCAAAGGCTTGGGCTGCTAAAATTCCCATCATCAAACGGACGCATGTGCCTGAATTGCCTGCATCGAGCATACGGCTTGGTTTTTTAAGACCGTGTAATCCAACACCATAGACTTTAAGCGATGTTTTTTCATCATTGAGCCAATCAATGCGGACACCCATTTCCACAAACATTTGAGCCGTTGCAAGGCAATCGTCACCTGGTAAGAAACCATGAATTTCTGTTGTCCCTTCGGCAATAGAAGCCAACATGATGGCGCGATGTGACATGGATTTATCACCAGGGATATGCAATGTGCCACTTAACCCAGTCTTGGCAGGACCTGCAATCAGTGTTCCACCTACATTCATATATTATCTCCATACGCTGCTAGCCATTGGTCACGTGCTTGTTTGGCGGCAGTAAATTTTTGTAATAAAGCTTCGCCATTTTGTGTTTGTAAAGCTTGGCGCAAATCATGCAGTTCATGTTGTAGTGCATCAATTTTATCGGTAATGGCGGCCGCATTGCATAAGCCAATATCACGCCACATTTCAGGTGAGGATGAGGCAATGCGTGTAAAATCACGAAAACCACCTGCGGCAAAGCGTAAGACATCATCATCATGCAAGGCATTGATCAAAGAGAATGCCGTTAAGTGGGGAAGGTGGCTGATGGAAGCCATAATATCATCATGTTGTTTGGCATCCATGATTTCAATATTTGCCCCTGTATATGTCCACATCTCTCGTACTTTTGCCAAGGATTCTGCCGATGTTTCTGTGCTTGGTGTCAAAACACAACGGTGATTTTGAAATAATGTTGGAAATGCAGCCGCTGCGCCTGAATGTTCTGTGCCTGCAATCGGGTGCGCAGGTACAAAACGTGACATATCCAAACCGCTTTCTTGTGCATCTTTCATCACCGATTGCTTGGTGCTGCCTGCATCGGTCACTATGGTATAATCAGGCAATGACTGGGATAAATCTTTAAAAACTTGAGAACAAGCGGCAACAGGTACAGCAATCAAAACCATATCGGCATCATGGACAGCCTGTTGAATATCATGTGAGGCATCATCAATCACCCCCAAACGTATGGCATCTTGTAGATTTTCAGAGTTGCGCCCGACCCCTGTGACACGCTTGACCACGCCCTTTTGTTTTAAAGCCAAAGCCAATGAGCCACCAATCAAACCTGTGCCAATGATAACCAAATGTTCAATAGAAAGACTCATGATTGAGTGTTCATGGTAGCAAGTATTGTGTCTAAAGATTTTAAAAAAAAGTTGTTTTCTTCATGCTTACCCACAGAAATACGCAATAATTCAGGTAAGCCATAAGCTGCTAAGGGACGGGTGATTAAGCCTAAATTTTCAAGTTGTTGATGGAGTTCTAAAGCTTTGGGATGTTGTAATAAAACAAAATTACCGAAACTTTTTCCTGCCAAAATATACTGTTGCGCTAAGGCAAGTTCCAAGCGTGTCCGCTCTTGTTTGACCAAGTCGACTTTTTCCATCACCCAATCAAGATCATCCAAGGCTGCCAAAGCAGCCGCTTGTGCCAAACTATTGAGGTTAAAAGGTTCGCGAAAGCGGTTCACGGCTTCCAGTAGATTTGCATTGGCCATGGCATAACCCACACGGCATGCTGCCAAACCATAGGCTTTTGAAAAAGTACGGCTGATAACCAAGCCAGGGTGGTGCAAGTGTTGAACACTGTCTTGTTTGATATCACAAACAAATTCATCGTAAGCTTCATCTAAAATGATGATAATGTGTGGGGGAAGGGCATTCAAAAAACGTTGTAAGGCATCATTGGATAACAGTGTGCCAGTGGGATTGTTGGGGTTGGCAATGCACACAATTTTGGTTTGCTTGGTCACGGCGGCAAGCATGGCATCCAAATCGTGTCCAAGCTCTGGGGTATCTTGTACTGGCACACGATTTGCACCTGAAGCTTGAGTGGCTAGAGCATAAACAATAAAACCATGTTGGCTATAAATAACCTCATCACCCAAGCCAGCAAAACAACGAATCACCAGTTCCAATACCTCATTGGAGCCATTGCCCAAAAGGATTTGAGCAGCATCCAACTGATGCTTGTCGGCTAGAGCAGCTTTGAGTGCATGAGCATCCCCATCAGGATATCGATGGGCTTCGAGAATAGCATCATGCATGGCTTGGATGGCTTTGGGACTAGGACCATAAGCATTTTCATTGGAAGCCAATTTTGTAGCTTTGGTAAGCCCCTTTTCACGTAATAATTGTTCAATGGGTTTGCCTGGAATATAAGGATATAAGCCTCGTGCTTGGGGTACGGTCTGATTCATCCAGTCCATGCTCATCATTTAAAGCTTCCTTGAAATGGGGTAAGAGCCGAGAATCTTCACAGTTGCTCCCATGGCTTCCACATCATCAATGGCTTGTGCTACAGCGTGGTCATGACGATGCCCCAAAACATCCATGAAAAACACATATTCCCAAAGCTTCTTTTTGGATGGGCGCGATTCAATACGGGTTAAATCCAAATTGCGTGCAGCAAAGGGTTTAATCAAATGAAACAAAGCACCTGCTTCATCTTTCATGGCAACCACCAAACCTGTTTTATCTTGGCCTGACGGGGGGGAATCATGTTTCCCAATAACAAAAAAACGTGTGGTGTTGTGATGATGATCTTCAATATTGGCGGCAAGTACTGGCAATCCTAACTTCTCAGCCATGACCATGGATACAATCGCAGCACTATGCGCTTGTTCAACGTCTTGTTGGACAATTTCTCCACCCTTACCCGTCGATGCCACTTCACACAGGTTTGCTTTCGGTAAGTGAGAAGCTAACCAAGCCTTGCACTGCCCTAATGGTTGCGGGTGTGAATATACCACATCAATATCAGATAACTTTTCACACGAACTGAGTAACTGGTGGTGAATGGAAAGCTGAATTTCTGCACAAATAAATACATTCATATCAAAATCAGCAAACTTATCATGGGTATCATTCACCGCACCTTCAAAAGCATTTTCAATCGGTACAACACCATAGGTGGCGCGTCCTGCTTCGACTTCTTCAAATACACGATTCAAATTGGGGCAGGGAAGATATTGAGCCGTGTCACCAAACTGACGTTGTGCAGCGGTATGGGAAAAGGTGCCTTCAGGTCCTAAAAAAGCGATGGTCATGGAGTGTTCCAGTGCCAAACATGCGCCAATAATACCACGGTAAATCCCATGAATGGCTTCATCGGGAATTTTTGTGGCATGATCTTTCGCGGCATTTTGAGCATTGCGATCGAGTAAACGTCGGATAATATTGGCTTCACGACTAGGGACATAAAATGGCGCATTGAGCTGAGATATTTTACGTTCGCCAACGGCAGAGGCCAAATCTGCTCTGTGCTGAATGAGTCCGAGCAGCTTATCATCCACAGCGTCAATGGCAGTGCGTAAATCATCCAAATTCATTTGTTCTATCGTTTTTGTCATAGCGATGCACGCTAACGAACGTGTATTTTCTTGCCAGTTTCAAAATAATTTGGGTTAGTCATGATGAAAATACTGTAACTATATAAGATGGCAACGTGTATCTGCTCAGTAATACACCTTGGTTCTATGATTTTAAGGCTGAATTTCCGATATTTCTACGCGGTCAATACGATGACCAAATGGACGTCTTATAAATTTTGTCGTAAAGCTTCCACGCGTTGACGATTCACCCCTAAATCTGAATGCCCCACCCTTGAAGCAGAACGAATATGAATCACAGCTTCCGCTTCATCCCAACGGCATTCCACATCATCGACATAATGAAAGATTGGCGAAGAAAATGTGGCATGCAGATAATATTTTTCAACTTTATTAAGTGTGCCACCTTGTTGTACGATGCTTTGTTGCAAGCTTTTCCAAGTATCGGGGTTTGCAGGGAAAGGCTGGATAAAGTGAACCTTATCCCCTTTCATTAAATCCTCACTACACACACAATTGGGTGCATCAGAGCAAGCACGAAGCTTCCTATCCTTTAAGCCCAAATGTTTAGGTTCTTGTTGTGATAACAAAGCCAACACGGTAAAAACGCACACACCCACAACCAACAATGCAAACAAGCCCACCAAAAAAACTTTCATTCTTTTTGCCCTTTCCCCTATCATTCTGACTTCATGACTACACTTCGTTTTAACAAGCCCTTTCAAGTACTCACCCAATTTACTGACAACGCGAAGCGGCAAACCTTGGCCGATTTCATTCAAATACCCAATGTTTATGCAGCAGGTCGCTTGGATCGAGACAGTGAAGGGCTACTTTTACTCACTGATGATGGAACATTGCAGCATCGCATTGCCCATCCTGATCACAAACTCTCTAAAACATATTGGGTGCAAGTGGATGGCACCATTCATGAGCAAGGCATACGCAGTTTGCAAGGTGGTGTCATGCTCAAAGATGGCATCACAAAACCCGCACAAGCACGCATCATTGAAGAGCCTTGCCCACTATGGCAACGGACGCCACCGATTCGAACACGCCTAAATATTCCGACCTCTTGGCTTGAGCTAACCATTCGAGAGGGGCGCAATCGCCAAGTTCGGCGCATGACAGCGGCAGTCGGTTTCCCTACCCTGCGCCTTATTCGCTATGCTATCGGTGATATTACCTTGGATGGGCTTGATGTGGGACAATATGAAACCTTAAGCCAAAAACAAACCAACGCCTTAAGTTGAAGGCATACGAACAAAAACATTGAGAAAGAAACAGAGGCTTAGTTTTTTTTGCTATCAAAAATAACACGAAGTATATCATACTTCATACCGTATTCACTTCAATACTGGGGAATTTGACATGCGTTTTTTTAAATCCCAAAACAGACGTTGCTTTTAAGCGTATTTTTGGATCAGCAGAAAGCGGCGATATTTTAGTTAGCTTTCTCAATGCTATTTTGAAGTTGGAATCACCCAATCGTTATTGCCATGGATGATCAAGCTATCGCCGATCCTACAGGCTTAACCACCGTGTCTATTCAAGCTTTATGAACTGAATATAATAACCATTAAATAGGATATTTCATGCAAAAACATACAATCAAACTCAACATCGCTGAGCTGATGCAAAGCAGCGGTGTCAAATTTGGCACCAGCGGTGCGCGTGGTCTTGCCAGTGATATGCGTAATGATGTTTGCTATGCTTACACATTGGCTTTTTTACAATATTTATTGGATGAAAAGCTGATTCAAGCGGGTGATTCCGTTGCGATTGCTGGTGACTATCGCCCTAGCTCGCCGCGTATTATGAATGCTGTGGCACACGCAGTCGAAGATGCGGGTTGCCAAATCATCAATACTGGTTTTATTCCGACACCTGCGGTCGCTTGTTTTGCCATGCAAGCAGGTATTGCCAGCATTATGGTGACAGGTAGCCACATTCCAGATGATCGCAATGGCATTAAATTTTATAAGCCTCAAGGTGAAATTTTAAAGCAAGATGAACAAATGTTGTGTGGTCGAGATGTCCTTTTATCGGCTGCCTTATTTGAACAAGATAATGATGCTTGGGAACAAAAACTTCCCGATTTAAATGATGTAGCACGTCAGCTATACATCCAACGATACCTTGATTTTTTTCCAAAAGATTGTCTAAAAGGTTTGAATATTGGTGTTTATCAACATTCAACTGTACTTCGAGACATCATGAAAGATGTTGTTGAAGGTTTGGGGGGGGCTGCTCTTTGCCTTGGTCACTCTGATCATTTTATTCCTGTCGATACTGAAGCCATACGCCCTGAGGATGTGGCATTAGCCAAACAATGGTGTAAGGAATATGCCTTAGATGCCCTTATTTCTGCTGATGGTGATGGTGATCGTCCGTTGATTTCCAATGCACAAGGTGAATGGTTACGCGGTGATGTTGCTGGTATCTTATGCGCGCAATATTTGCAGGCTGAATCCATTGTGACCCCGATTAGTAGCAACAGTGCGATAGAAAAATCGGCTTATTTTAAACAGGTTATACGCACCCGTATTGGCTCACCGTATGTCATCACGGCCATGAACAAAGCCATACAGCAAGGCGAAACATCGGTGATGGGCTATGAAGCCAATGGTGGTTTTTTAATCGCCACGGATGTTGTGTTGAATGGCCAAACACTGACTTCTTTACCCACCCGTGATGCGATGATTGTGCCTTTAACTATTTTATTGTTGGCAAAGAACAATCAACAAAGTATTACGCAACTCACTCAAACTCTCCCACCTCGCTTCACCAGTAGTGGACGTTTAAAAGCGTTTCCCAATCACATCAGTACCGAGAAATTACAAGCCATACAAGATACATCAACGGCTGAAGTGATGTTTGGCCAATATTTTGGCAAGGTTTCCAACATTGATTTGACAGATGGTGTGCGCATGACCTTTGAAAATGATGAGATTGTGCATTTGCGCGCTTCAGGAAATGCCCCTGAATTGCGTTGTTATAATGAAGCGAACACGGAACGCCGTGCATTGGCGATGAACCGAAGATGTTTGGAACTGCTGGAAGCTTGGCGTTAAAGTCACCGATAGATTCTATTTGTCATCCACCCCATATCGCAGCACTATCCGCGCTCTGAAAAACAGCCCATATATACAAAGGATCCTATGTTTACAGGAATTATTCAAGATGTTGGCTCGATTGTTCGCATGAAACATGAAGATAAACAAAGCCACTTCACCTTTCAAACCACTTTGGATATGTCAGCTTGGCAACTGGGTGACTCAGTTGCTGTGGACGGTTGCTGTTTAACCATCACGGATTTCCCTAAACCTCAACAATGGTGCGCTACCCTTTCCTTAGAAACGCTAGAACTCACCCAATTTTCATCCGCCAAGACTGCTCAAAAAGTGAATGTGGAGGCTGCTTTGCGTGTTGGTGATGCCTTGGGCGGGCATATTGTCAGTGGCCATATTGATGGACTTGCGAGACTAAAAAGCATGGAGAATATGGGTGAACATCGCGTACTCTGCTTTGAACTACCGCGTGTTTTAGCAGCTTATGTGGTTAAAAAAGGTTCTGTGACGCTGAATGGTACAAGTTTAACCATCAATGATGTGAGTGATGTCTCTTTTACCGTCAATTTGATCCCACACACCTTAGCCCACACCAACCTCGGAGCCTTACAGCTTAACGATAGGGTTAACATCGAAACGGATATGCTTGGGCGTTATGTTGAACGTCTGTTATCGTTTCAAAGCCCCAACACTTTCATACAAACAAAGGAGACCGAATGAGTCTTGCCAGTTGTGAAGAACTGATTGAAGAATTGCGTGCGGGTCGCATGATTATTCTTGCTGATGATGAAGATCGTGAGAATGAAGGCGATTTGGTGATGGCTTCTGAATGGGTGACTCCCGAAGCGGTTAATTTCATGGCAACGCATGGTCGTGGTCTCATTTGCCTTGCCATGGAGCCAGCCCAAGCGGAACAACTCAATATTCCACTGATGGTTGCAAACACCAATGCCAAGTTTAAAACCAATTTCACTGTTTCTATTGAAGCTGCGGAAGGCGTGACGACAGGTATTTCAGCCTATGATCGTGCGCATACCATTCGCACAGCCATTGCGACCGATGCAAGCGAGGCTGATATCCATACACCAGGGCATGTTTTTCCTTTGGTTGGGCGTGATGGTGGGTTGCTGGTGCGTGCAGGACACACCGAAGCATCCATTGATTTGGCACGTATGGCGGGCTTAAAAGCATCGGGCGTGATTTGTGAAATCATGAATGATGACGGCACCATGTCACGCATGCCTGAACTCAAAGTATTTGCTAAAAAACACAAGCTGAAAGTTGGCTGTATTGCGGATGTCATTCGTTACCAACTCAAGCATGAGTCTTTGGTCAAACGTGAAGTTGAAGTTCGTTTACCCACAGAATTTGGCGAATTTCGCATGATGGGTTACACCAACCGTGTCGATGATGCCGAGCATGTAGCCTTGGTCATGGGTAATCCAAGCCCTGAAAAAGCTTGTTTGGTGCGTGTGCATTCTGAATGTTTAACAGGTGATGTGTTCACCTCACGCCGTTGTGATTGTGGTTCACAACTGCATGCTGCGATGCGCCAAGTGGCTGAAGCGGGTGAGGGTGTGATTTTATATTTGCGCCAAGAAGGTCGTGGCATTGGCTTACTCAACAAACTCAAAGCCTATGAATTGCAAGATGCAGGGCATGATACCGTTGAAGCCAATGAAAAATTGGGATTTAAATCTGATTTAAGAGATTATGGCATTGGCGCGCAAATTTTGCGTGATTTGGGGTTACGGAAACTTGATTTATTGACCAACAACCCAAAAAAAATCATCGCATTGGATGGTTATGGTCTTGAAGTGGTGGAACGTGTGCAGCTTGAAGTTGCTCCCCATGAAGAAAACATCAGTTATTTACAAACCAAACGTGATAAAATGGGGCATATGATTAAAGCGGAAATAGGTGGTTCAACATGAGTTTAGATGCCCCACACTTGTCAGGAACTGTTGATGCTACGGGTTTGAAAATCGGCATTATTGTTAGTCGTTTCAATAAAGATATTACTGAAGTTCTTTTAAATGGTGCGGTTTCTGCGTTGATTGAACATGGGGCAAGCCAAGAGAATGTGGATGTTTTTCATGTTCCTGGAGCTTTGGAAGTGCCAACCATTGCATCAGCTCTATATGATACAGAACGCTATGATGCTTTGGTATGTCTGGGGTGTGTGATTAAGGGTGATACAGCGCATTTTGATCATGTGTGTCGTGTGACCATGGATAGTATCGGACGCTTGGCTCAAATGGGTGAAATTCCAGTCACCAATGGTATTTTAACCGTGGATACCCATGCGCAAGCTGTGGAACGGATCGGTGGCGCACATGGTCACAAAGGTGAAGAGGCTGCACTCACCGCCGTTGAAATAGCTGTAATTTTGAAAACCATTGGAGAACCATCATGAGTAAAAGCAACGCAACATCGGGTTCAAACCGTCATTTGGCTCGCGAATCAGCTTTGGAAGTGTTGTATGCATGGCACAGCAGCGCATGTGACAATGGTGCGATTCCAGGCTTGATTGCAGGACGCATAGAAGAGGAAGACCGTAAGCAGCAAGATGTTGAATATATGCGCCTCATGGTACATGGGGTGATTGATGACCGTGAGAATTTAGATGCTAAAATTACGACAGTGATTAAACGCAGTTTACGCAGTATTGCGACATTAGAATTGAATATTTTACGTCTATCCACTTGGGAAATGACCACACGTTTGGAAATTCCGTATAAAGTCATTATCAACGAAGCATTGGAATTGGCGCATGATTATGCCGATGAATCAGCACGCGGCTTTATCAATGGTGTGTTGGATAAACTTGCCAAACAACTTCGTAGTGCTGAAATCGACAGTAAAAAATAAGAGGGAACCCCGTGAACCAGTCAGAACCTTCCAGCAATAAACCCCAACGTATTCTTTCAGGTATGCGCCCCACAGGGCGTTTACACCTTGGTCATTACAAGGGTGTACTTGAAAATTGGCTCAAACTGCAAAATAGCGAACAATGTTTCTTTTTTGCAGCGGATTGGCATGCCTTAACCACCGATTATGCCAACCCTGAAGTGGTCAAAAATACCATTTGGGATATGTTAATTGATTGGTTGGCTGTGGGCATTGACCCTGAGAAAAGCACCCTGTTTATTCAGTCCGAAGTGCCTGAACATGCAGAATTACACCTGTTATTTTCGTTTATGACCCCTTTATCATGGTTGGAACGTGTGCCCACCTATAAAGATCAAATTGAACAGTTGCGTGAAAAAGATTTGGGTACGTATGGTTTTTTAGGCTACCCACTGCTTCAATCGGCTGATATTTTAATGTATCGCGCGGATGCAGTGCCGATTGGTGAAGATCAAGTGCCACATATTGAATTAACCCGTGAAGTTGCTCGCCGATTCAATCATTTGTATCGCAAGGGTATCCCGCCCCTGTTTCCAGAACCTAAATCACTGTTGATGCCGACATCTAAACTCCCAGGTTTGGATGGTCGTAAAATGAGTAAATCTTATGGCAACACCATTGAATTGAGTGAGAGTTGGAAAACAACCGAGAAAAAAGTCAAACAAATGCTCACCGACCCTGCACGCAAGTTAAGAACAGATGCAGGCACACCTGAAAAATGCCCTGTTTGGGATTTTCACACTGTCTATTCCACAGAAGAAGAAAGGGCATGGGTGCAAGAAGGCTGCACCACGGCTGGTATTGGTTGCGTGGATTGTAAAGGGTGTTTACTCAAACATTTGGAAGAAGAATTGCAACCCATACGCGAGCGTCGGGCTGATATTGCTTCTCGCCCTGATGATGTGCGGGATATAGTCAAAGCTGGCAATGAAAAAGCACGCCGCGAAGCATCACGAACCATGGAAAAAGTGCGCAAAAGCTTGAAAATGGGTTATCGAGTGTGATATATGAAAATATTATGGCAGCCCTCATATAAAACCATTTTATGGAACTAAAAAATATAGTCCCTTGGGGGCGTTCATTTAACGAATATAAATCAATGTTTTCTTTAACAAATACTGACCTTAATAAGAAAATATTGGGGTGTGCTGATGGACCAGCAAGTTTTAATGCTGAATTAACTGAAAGAGGGGGTAGTGTTGTTTCTGTAGACCCTGTTTATCAATTTGATTCTTTACAAATTCGTTCAAGAATTGATGATGTTTATCCTCATATTATGTCTGAAGTAAAGAAGAATACTGATGATTATATTTGGAAAGATATTCCAAACATTGAGGCTTTAGGAAAAACTCGAATGAATTCAATGGAAGCCTTTTTGGATGATTATGAGGCTGGCAAGAAAGACAGAAGATATATTAAAGCATCATTGCCAATCCTTCCTTTTGAAGATCAAGCACTTGATTTGGCTTTGTGTTCTCATTATTTATTTCTCTATAGTGAGCATATTGATGAAGCTTTGCATATAGCCTCTATGCTGGAGTTATGCCGAGTGGCGCAAGAGGTTCGAGTTTATCCATTGGTTTCACTTGATGGATCAATATCCAAATATCTTGATGTTGTTATCTCATCATTGAAAAATAAAGGTATGGATGTTTCTTTGCAGGATGTTGCATATCAATTCCAAAATAGTGCAAGTCAGATGTTAGTGGTAAAATGCGTATAAACATGCAAAAAGAATCATTTACAACGCATTCTACAGTAAGCAATAACAAAGTGATTGACGCAAGCCTAGAAACCCAAATCCCTGATTTACCGCCTGTTGCCTTGGATGCATTTGAAGATCCTTTGGATATTCTTTTGCAACTGATTCGCAAACAAAAAATGGATATTTTTGATATTCCATTGGCAACACTGACGGCACAATATTTAAACATCATTGAATCCCAAGCCTTGTTGGACATTGATGTATCGGGGGAATATTTGGTGATGGCAAGCACCTTGATGCAACTCAAAAGTCGGATGCTTTTGCCACGTCCTGAAATAGATGATGAAGGCAATACCATTGATCCACGCGAAGCTTTGGTGGCTCAATTATTAGCCTATGAACAATACCGTTTGATTGCTGAAAGTTTGAATGAGTTACCACGTATGCAGCGTGATGTGTTTAAGCGTTGTGTGTTTCCTGAATCTGAACAAGTGGAACGCCCTTTAGCCGAAGCGGATTTGGATGATTTATTGGCAGCCTTTACCCATGTTCTCAAACGCATGAAACAACCTGCTCGTCATCGTGTGATGTTGGAAAGCATGAGTGTGCGTGAACAAATGCAATATGTATTGGAGCATTTACAATCAGGCAGCCGTTCACTGACCGATATACTTGCGCCAACCCATCACCGTGAGGCTTGGGTGACGACACTGCTGGCTCTATTGGAATTATGGCGGCAACGTATTATTCAAGTCATCCAAAATGCTGAATCAGGCAGTATTATGTTACTTTTATCGAATCAAGAAGCGGAAGAAGCATGTTAGCACAGCAGTTGGAAGCCTTGATTCTTGCCTCTGAAATACCCATCAGCTTGGAAAAAATGCGTGATATATTGGCAACCGATCGTTCTAGTTTACAACTTTGTTTTGCTGAATTGGAAGTGTTTTATGCCCAACGCGGCATTCGCTTGATGCATATTGCGGATGGTTGGCAGTTTCGTACTGCGCCTAAATATGCACCGCTTGTGCTACAACTCTGGCAAACACGCGCGCCTAAAATATCCCGTTCCATGTTGGAAACATTGGCCATTATTGCCTATCAACAACCCACGACACGTGCAGAAATCGAGGCCTTGCGTGGCATTCGTGTCTCAAGCTCTCTGATGAGTGGCTTGCTTGAACGTGGCTGGGTGAAAATCATCGGTCGTAAGGATGTCCCTGGTCGCCCCCATATTTATGGCACAAGCAAACAATTCCTTAGTGATTTTGGACTCAATGCACTGCATGATCTACCCGATGCTTCACAACTCGTGGATATGCACGATATACCCCTAAAAGAGATGGAAAAAATATGACAAAAAAAACTGATGGAAAAAAACAAAAAGAACCTCAAATAGAAACACTCACAGGTGAGCGTATCAACCGTTTCATCGCCACCTGTGGCTTATGCTCACGCCGAGAAGCTGACCGCTGGATTACTGCTGGCCGTGTTGCGATCAATGGCAAGGTGATTGAACAGCAAGGCATCAAGGTAAACCTAGAAGATGTGGTAAAGGTGGATGGTAAAGTCATCTCCAAGCACGAAGAAAAGACTTATTTACTTTATTACAAACCCAAAGGCTTTCTATGTACAAGACGTGATGATAAAAAACGCCCACTTATTTATGATCAATTGCGTATCCCTGCCAATGTTCAGTCCATTGGTCGCTTGGATATGGATAGTGAAGGCTTGTTATTGCTCACCGATGATGGGGGCTTGGCACAAAAACTCACCCACCCCAGTTATAAAATACCCCGCCAATATCGGGTTCGTATTACCAGTCAACTCAGCCTTGAGAGCTTGGAAAAGCTTCGTTCAGGTGGCATTGATATGGGGGATGGTGATATCAGTGATGCTTGGGAGCTTGTGGTTAACAGTGAAAGCAAAGGGCATAGCTGGATTACGGTGACCATTTATCGTGGTCGTTACCGTGAGGTTCGGCGCACACTCAAAGCCTTAAAGCATGAGGTTCGTCGCTTGATTCGCACACAATTTTCCAATATGCATCTGGATCAAGAAATTCGTCCTGGACAATGGCGTTCACTCAAAGCAGGCGAAGTAAGCCGTTTGCAACAAGCCGTTTCCCGTAAAAATACGAAAAAATAGACGCATTAACGTATCAAAAACGTGGTGTATTGATGGAGTCACCCTGCGTCATCTCATTGACTGTATGAAGCAACCATTCAGGCGGCACACCATTTTGTGCCGTTTGTAACACTTCGGTCACCACCTTAAATCCACCGCAATATTGACGTATCAAGGCACTGGTTTGAATGCCTTGATCCAACAAAGCCAAATAATCACGCGACTGTTTTTTCCCATGACTCATGCTGAAATCGGTAAGCCACTGCTGCGCGGCAGCTTCCTTGCAAGCTTGCGAATAACTCACCCCATGATTCTCAGGAATATCCGTTATGTCTTGATCTTCATCACCTTGTGTTGACAGCGCAAGGGGTTCAGTTTCTGTTTTAGTTTCAATCTGTGTGGCATGCTTGGTCGATACAAGCTGATGTAGGTCATCGGCTTGCTGACTTCGACCTTGAAAAAAACCATAAATTGAAGCTGAAACAATCAATACTCCCAACATCACTGAAAGTGTTATTTTTTTCTTATTTTTATCTTTTTCTACAATTTCATGGGAGCTATGCCCCCCACGCTCTTTTTTTTCAGTCGAGGATTCTGGAACTTGAGAAGGCTCAACTTGCTCGCCATCGTGTTTTTTTTCTTGGGAGGCTTCGGGCATAGGCACATCATCTTGAAGGGATTGAAAAATAACAATCTCAATGGCTTCACCACAGTCCTTACATTTGACCATGCGCCCTGCCGCAGCGCGGACTTGTTCATTAACGCGATATTTTTTATGACAATGCTGACATTGAATATATTCCATAATCTTCTATAAGCAGGAATGATACCGATTTCAGGTTTATTCAACTTGCCGTAAAACCCTAGTCTTCAGGTCAGGAAGAAATCAATTCACACTTTCATCATCCGACACCGATACAGGATCACAACCTTGCACAATACCATCCTTGGCATCTTCAACCAAGCAGCGCAGTTCATCCAAAGCATCACTGTGCCCAGCCTGCATCAAACCCAAAATATAATGTTCAATGGCACGTGGGATCATTGTTGGTTCATCTTTTTCACCACGTGAAAACACAATCATACCATTCAAAAACGATTCAAAATCTTCACTTGTAATTTTCTCGTAATTTTTATTACTCGAACCCGCCATGTATGCCTTGATTTGGCTACTGCTTAACTTCAAACCACCCAATTCAAAAATTTCTTTCATTTCAAAATGTCTAAGATTCTGTGCAATACTAATTTTTTTAAGGATTGTGTTATTTTTCATGGTGATAAGCCCTTTTAATGTCAATCTATTGAATTTAGCCACACCCTATAGTAGCTTAAGTATCAATGTACCTCTCTTATCCCGTCATCCCCGAAATATTTTATCGGGTATCTATCGATAGACCCCCGACACAAGCACTCGGGGGTGACGGGATTGTGGCATTCTCGGATGATAAACGAAAGGGTGTTTCCATACTTAAAGTACATAACATCAGTTACCTAAGTCTGGCAGGATCCTAATAACTTCTGAATACTTTGACTCAAATCCTCAATAGCACATGGCTTCTTTAAGATAATGACATAATCCAAGGCTTCCGATAGCGTCATGGGTGCTTTCTCGGCATATCCCGAAATAAAAATTATGGGTAAGTCGGGTTTCTGTAACCAAACCAGTTGAGCAAACTCCCAACCCCCCATATTGGGCATGACTACATCCGTCAATATCAATGAAATATCATCTTTGTAGGCTTCAAACAAAGCCAACGCCTTCTCTCCATCTTCACCCTGAATTACACGGTAATCAAGACTTTTTAAAAGCTCACAGCTGACATCACGAATCATTTTATCATCGTCCACCACAAGAATCATTTCTTGATGTCCATGCGCAATCAGATGTTTATCATCTAACTCAACGGCTGTCATATCTTCGATTTGTAATGGAATATAAACATGAAAAGAAGTCCCTTGCCCCAACACACTTTCCACATCAATCCAACCATCATGGCTATGCACCGCGCCATAAATCATCGCCAAGCCCAAGCCTGTCCCCTTATCTTTATCTTTGGTGGTAAAAAAAGGTTCGAAAATTTTCTGTTGATGCTCTTTGGAAATGCCTGTGCCATTATCAGATACCGTCATTTTTGCCAATTCAGCTTCATACTCTAAATATGGGTGCTGCTTCATTATTTCAGCATCCACCGCACATTTTTTTAAGGAAATATGAATTTCAGGAAATGTTGTATCAGACAAAGCATCGCGAGCATTGTTGACAAGATTCATCCATATTTGTTGCAATAAGCTGGGGTCGCCATGAATTTCCAAGCCCTCATCGACACCATCAAGATGTAATTCAATATTTTCGGGTGTGGTTTGGTGCAAAATCTTAGTCACTTCTTTAAACAGCGAACTCAACGATATTTTTTGTAAGTTCACCTCTCCTTTGCGCGCAAAAGAAAGCAATTGTTTAATCATATCCGAAGCACGGAAGGCTTGAGTTTCCATATCATCCACACGTTTCAATAATTCGTTTTGCCCACCAAGTTTTGCCTTCATCAAATAGAGGGTACCAGTCATCCCTGCCAACATATTATTGAAATCATGGGCAATACCACCCACCAATGTACCCAAAGACTCCATTTTTTGAGCTTGATAAAATTGCGTTTCCATCTTTTTTAAGTCTGTTAAATCACGGGCAATGCCTTCAACCCCAACAAACGCACCCGCTTCATCATAAATCATATGTACATGATTGGAGAGCCAAACAGAGTGCCCTTGTTTATGTCGAAGTTCAACTTGAATACCTTCAACCCGACCATCTGAGGATGCATGGAGTTGTCTTAATAACTCCTCACGCTGTCGAGGTTGAATATAAAAATTTTGAATATTTCTACCCACCAAATCAGCGGCACCAAATCCAAGCAATCGTTCCACGGAAGGTGCTACAAATGTTACCGTACCATCCACATCCGTTCGGTAGAGAAAATCTTGAATATTTTCGATAATACTGCGATAACGATGTTCGCTCTTCTCCAATTGATATTGAACTTTTAGACGTTCAGATAAATCAACAATCACCGCTTGCACCAAGGTTTTTCCTTGCAGTATTACGCGACTTAAATGAACCTCACATGGAAAAACATCGCCTTGATAACGCTGGTGCAACCAGTCAAAATGTGCATGCCCTCCTTCAATCGCCTGTTGAATATATGTGGCTGTCAAATTTTTAGATAACACGTCATTTTTCTGATATTTAGGTGATAATTCAGCGGGAGTCAATTTAAAAAATTGTTCCCGTGAACATTGAAACATTGACAATGCTGCTGGGTTTGCCTCAACAAAACACGTCATATTGTACAGCATGATGGAAACATCGGCGCCATCCACCAATGATTGATATTTTTCTTGCGTATCTCGCAACGATTGCGTGCGTTTTTGAACTTTATGTTCCAGCTTATCATTCAACATTCGATACGACTTCAACAGGCTTCTATTTTCCAAAGATAAGGTCAATAAGTCCGTCATTCGCTCCAGTGTTAGTGCCAAGTATTCAAAATCATTCGATTCTGCATCGCGCGTGATAAAAAGATAGAAACCCAAACCAAGGTACCGACTAGAAAAAGGAATCAACAAGGCTTTCGTGGGAATACACCCCAATATCAAGGGTGATAACCTAGCTTCGGGTGCATCCCAAAATGTCATCTCACTGATGGGTTCAGAACATGAAAAACTTTGTTGATTTAAATCACGATGTTCAAATGAAACATACGATTGAACAATGCTTGCAACCCCCGATTGTAGTTGGCAACACGCCACAATGGGAATGTTTTTAAGCATGGAAATGTGTTCCAGCGTTTTGTTTAGCATTTCATCTTTGCTTGCAGCTTGTGAAATCACTTGTGAAATAAAAGCCAAAATCTGTGAATCTTCTGCGCGTTCGGACAGTCGCATATTCTCTTGTTCAAGCGATTGTATACGACGTTTCATATCATCCATGTTGGATATTTGACTCATGCCTGACTCCGTACACCCGCCAACCAATGTTTGGCAAGCCATTTGGGTTCATCAATCATCAAAAAATGTGATGCCGTTTGAATACGGTGCAATTGACTGTTCGCTATATCGGCATGTAAACGCTCCGCAATCGTTGCCGTTAAAAATGGATCTGAATCCCCTCTAAAAATCATCGTAGGCACAGATAGTTGCCTAAGTTTTTCAACCATCACCATTAAATTTTGGTTATCCAGACAGCGGGCAAAGTGCATGAATGCTTTGCGCCCTTCTTTTTTTCGCAAGGGTTGCCAAAATTGTTCAATCAATGCGTGGGTGATTTTGTGACGGTGAAAGACACCTTGATAAATAATCAATTTAAACATGCCTAAATCCAGCGCACCCATCACTAACTGACGAATAATGGGTGTTCGGAGTGCTGTAATAGGCTGAACAGGCCAATAGTCATAACCAACAGTATTAATCAAGGTTAATGTTTTGAGCATAGGTTCATGTTGAATAGCAAAGATTTGTGCGATCCCTCCCCCTAAATCATGCCCCAAAAGGTGTAATTTTAAAATATTCAATGCGCATAAGAAATCATGTAAACGTTCTGCATGCGCCTGAATACTATATGACACATCCAACGGCATATCCGATGCACCACAACCCAACAAATCAATACAAATGACATCATAATCCTGCTCAAAATACGGAATAACATCTTGCCAAACAAACGAATACGTGGTGATACCATGCACACAGACCATCGTCTCACCTTGTGGCTGACCACTGCGTTTATATGCCATACTATGTCCTGCAAGGTTTATAAATTGCACAGCATTCTCCTTTGACTCAAAGCATCCACACACAAAAGCAGTTTTTATGCCGAATATCCATTAGTTTCGCCGTATGTTGATTCGTATATCCAACCTATCCATACCACTTGATACACAAAACCATGAAATTTGTATGATTTTATCACAACACCTCAAACTTCCCATCCAAGATATTGAACATATTAGGCTTGTTCGACGCGCCATTGATGCCCGTAAACGCAGTGATGTTCATTTTGTTTGCTCGATTGAATGTGATGTGCCAGAAGATTGCTGCTTACCACCTACAGTGCAAGCGCCTGATACATCCAGTTTAGATATTCAAAAGCCTTTGAAGTTACAAACGACAACACCGAAAACATCCACACATGTGATTGTTATCGGAGCAGGTCCTGCGGGTTTGTTTGCTGCGCTTTCTTTGGCAGAGGCTGGTATACAAGTCACGCTTTTAGAGCGTGGTAAACCCGTTGAAACACGGATGCGTGATATTGGTCGCTTGCGCAGCCGTGGCGAACTCAATCCAGAAAGCAATATCTGTTTTGGTGAAGGTGGTGCAGGCACGTACACCGATGGCAAATTGTATACACGTATCAAACATCCCTTTGTACGTTGGGTTTTGAAAGAATTTGTTCGATTTGGGGCGAAAGAAGACATTTTGGTGGATGCACACCCACATTTAGGAACCGATAGGCTGGTGCGTATTGTTCGAAATATGCGACAACACCTGCTTACATTGGGTGTAGATTATCGTTTTGAAAGTAAAGTGACCGCTATTTTGACACATCAAGGGCAAAGCCAAGGTGTGCGCTTGGCTTCAGGTGATGAAATTCATGCCCATCATATTGTGCTTGCTATTGGTCATTCAGCTCGTGACACCATTGAATCCTTACATCAACAAGGCATTGAGGTCGAAGCCAAAGATTTTGCAGTCGGTGTGCGCGCAGAACACCCACAAGCATGGGTCAACGCCTGTCAATATGGTATTGAAGCCAAAAATGAACACTTGGGTGCTGCGGAATATCGCTTGGCTCATCAAGTGAAAAATTCATATATCGGCAAGCGGGGCGTTTATAGTTTTTGTATGTGTCCTGGTGGCTTGGTTGTCCCTTCACCCACCGAACACGGTATGATGGCTGTCAATGGCATGAGTAATGGACACCGACGCAGTCCCTTCGCCAATTCAGGCATTGTGGTACAAATCACCGCCAACGATATGCAACGACAAGGGCTTGGCAATGACCCACTCAGCGGCATTCGTTTACAGCGTTCATTGGAAAAACAGTGTTTTGATATGACTTCCACCCCTTATGCTACACCTGCCATGCGTATCACTGATTTTATCCATAAAAAACCCTCTGGAACACTGGCCAATACACGTTTCAAACCTTCCGCCGAGGCAGCAGACTTACACCAGCTCTTTCCCACATGGTTGGCAAACCCTTTGCGCCAGGGGTTGCTTGCCTTTGATCAAAAAATGCATGGTTATGTGAGTCAAGATGCCAATCTTTTGGCAGTCGAGTCTCGCACTAGCTCCCCTGTTCGTTTTACACGTGAAAAAAACATGCAAGCCACACGTCTGACTGGACTTTACCCAATTGGTGAAGGTGCTGGCTATGCTGGTGGCATTGTATCTGCTGCTGTGGATGGTTTAAAAGCTGCCGCAGAAATCATCCATATGGTCGAAAAAAATAAATGATAAAATGAAGGTTGACGGCACATATTTGGACGCTAAAGTTCGCGCCGTTCGAAGGGCTTTAGCTCTTGAATATGCGCCTATAGCTCAGTTGGTAGAGTAGCGGACTTTTAATCCGTGGGCCGATGGTTCGAGTCCATCTGGGCGCACCATATCAATCAAGGAGTTACGCTTTAAAAGCGTGGCTCCTTTTTTTGTGGCATATCTCAACGTATGGTGGATTCCATGCATTCACTTCCTCAAGCATTCACCTTTGGCATGTTGAACAATAAAAGGTACTGCGCCCTGATTGTGTGATCCGTTGAATTTTAGAATCACAGTGTTCACAAGCTTCACCTTCCCGACCATAGACTTTAAAAGTATGGGAAAAATAGCCAGGTTTCCCATCCACTTTGACAAAATCACTGATACTGCTGCCCCCCGCTTGAATGGCTGCTTGTAAGGTTTGTTGAATCGCTGAGACCAAGCGATGAATACGCTTCTTTGAAATGTTCCCAGCCGCTCGTTTGGGATGAATACCCGCCAAGAACAATGATTCTGAGGCATAAATATTTCCCACACCCACAACTGTGGCTGCATCCATCACAAATGTTTTAATGGCTGTTTTTCTCTGTCTGCATTTTTGATGTAAGTAGGCACCTGAAAAATGATTCAGTAAGGGTTCTGGCCCCAATACTTTCAACCACTTGGATGCCGACCAAGTTTGATCTGTAAAAATATTGGCATAACCAAAACGTCGCGCATCACGATAACGCAAACTACACCCATCATTGAAATCAAAACGTACATGCTCATGCGATCCTGCTGAAATATCAGCATCCAAAACATGAAACTGCCCCGTCATACCCAAATGCCAACACAGTATTCTTTGTTCCCCATCCCTGCATGTGAAATACATTAAAATATATTTGGAGCGCCGACAAATTTTTTCTAAACATGCCCCATGAAGCACTGAGAAATCAGGTAATGGATAACGTAAGTCGACACGAAAAGCATGCGATGAACGCAATATTTTACCTTTCAATAGGGTTTCAAGACCGCGACAAACTACTTCAACTTCTGGGAGTTCAGGCATACATGTTTCCTCTTTTCATCCTCACCACTTGCAGGCAAATCAACTTAGCGACATAGTTCATCTAACATGGATAAAATGAAAGAAAATGACGAACACCATCTGAATGCAAAGAACTTCCAACTTTTGGCCATTCTTTACCCTGATGAACTACACTTTTTACAGTCAGTGGCTCGCTCGATCCACATCCCAGCCGATACTGCGGTCATTGAAGAAGGGCAAGATAATCAACAGTTGTACCTCGTAAAATCAGGTATTTTACACGTCAGCAAAAAACATCATGATTTCACATTTGAAATCGGCTCCATTACCCCTGGAGAAGTGTTTGGTGAAGCTTCCATTTTATTTCATGAACCCGCAGGTGCCAATGTCCATACTGTTGAAGCCTGTGAGCTTTATGCCATTGACATATCTTATTTACAAGAAATTATTCAAGATAATAGCCGCTTCAATCACGCCATACATCAGCTTGCAGAACGTCGTTCTGTCGCGGGTACTTTGGCAATCAATCCTGTCTTTAGTAATTTACCGCAAGCTGTCCGCGAAGTGATGCTTTACAACGGAGAATACACCACTTCCGAAAAGGGTGATGTGCTTTTTTATGAAGGCGATACGACGACTGAATTTTTATACCTTATCTTGAGTGGTCATGCTCAGGTTTCCATGCAACATCCATCCAATCATGATAAAAAAGTTGTCTTTGCAAACTTAACACCTGGCGATGAAGTGGGTGAGCTAGCCATCATCACCCATAAACCTCGTGCGGCTACAGTCACCGCAACATCAACATTGCGCTTATTTAAAATAAGCCTTCAATCCATTCACCCATGGATGCTGCGTTATTCCGATTTTGAACACGCATTGCGCCATGGGGTTGAAAAGAAATTACAACATAATCTCGAAGCATTACGTCAAAAAGATTAAACACGCACCCAACGAATCAACAACCATCCCAACATCACGCCAATGATTCCCATCACACGCAAAGATGCAGGTGGAATATCGGGAAGCTTTCGCATCATCTCAATCATTTGCTTGGGAAAGAGGGCGTATACCGCGCCCTCCAATAGCATGACCAAACCCACAGCAATCCATAAATCCTGCATCTTTACCCCACTACGATTTTTTTAGTATGAATCGTCATCCCCCGAGTGCGTGTGTCGGGGGCTATGGGTAGATGCCCGATACAAAGCTTTGGGAATGACGATAATGTTTAGTCAAATACCTAACAGCAGCTCTTCATTTAACGTGACTGCTCAAAAAAATTAAAGAACTCAGAGCTTGGCGAAATCACCAAACGCGATCCTTCACCAATTGATTTTCTGTATGCTTCAAGAGAACGTGTAAAAGCGTAAAATTCTGGATCTTTTTGATAAGCTTTGGCATACACTTTGGTGGCTTCCGCATCTGCATGACCACGAATGATTTCAGACTTTTTATAGGCTTCTGCCAACAAGACTTTTTGCTCTTTTTCAGCCTGTGCGCGAATTCCCTTGGCAGCTTCAGAACCTTCAGAACGGTACTCTTTGGCAATACGTTGACGTTCAGCTTTCATACGATCAAACACTTTTTCTGAGTTGCCTTGTGGTAAATCAGCACGTTTGATACGCACATCTATCACCCGAATGCCCAAGCTTCGTACATCTTTATCGGCACGATCACGGATACTAATCATCAGTTCACGGCGTAAATTTTCATCTTTACCACCCGATACAATTTCATGCAGGGTATGTTGACCTAAGACTTCACGCACCTTACCACGCACCACATCTTGCATGCGTGCCGCCACACCTGCTTCGGTACGCGCCACTTGAAACACCAACAAAGGATCAACGATTTTCCACTTGGTATAATTATCGACTTCAATGGTTTTTTTATCTTTGGTAATCACTTCATTGGGTAATGCATCACTCACCAACAAACGTTTATCAAAGAATTGAACAGTTTGCCAAGGCATTTTAAAGTGTAAGCCTGCCCCTTCTTGTAGTCCTTTGGCTTGACCAAACTGCAACACCAATGCCTGTTTACGTTCATCCACACTAAAGGCAGACATACCAATCAATATCACAACCGCAGCTAAAATTACACCCAATATTGTTTGTTTTGGACTCATTACTTCACCCCCACTTTACTGGATGCTCGATCCAATGGTAAGTATGGCAACACTTGCCCTGCCACCTTGCTATCAATGATGACCTTATCCGCTTTCGCCAAAACACTTTCCATGGTTTCCAAATAGATACGTTTACGTGTGACTTCTGGCGCCAGTTTATAGGCAGCTAAGATACTATCGAAACGACTGGCTTCGCCTTCCGCACGATCCACAGCTTCTTTTTCATACGCTTCTGCATCCAACACCATTTTTCTTGCTTCACCACGAGCTTTTGGAATAATATCATTCGCATAAGCCTGCGCTTCATTTTTAGCACGTTCTTTATCTTCTTTTGCTGCTTGCACATCTTTAAACTCATGCTCAACAGCCTTGGGTGGTTTCACATCTTGCAAATTCACACTAGTGACAGAAATACCAGCCTTATAACCATCCAAAATAGATTGGATTAAGACTTGCGTTTCCACTTCCACTTCCGCTTTTTTGGTGGTCAGCACATCGTCAATCATGGTGCGACCAATAATTTCACGAATGGCGGATTCGGCTGCATCACGCACTGTTTTTTCAGGCGCATCAATATTGAACATATAGTCATCCACAGCTTTAATTTTATATTGCACTATAAAGGAGATGTCCACAATATTTTCATCTTGCGTCAACATCAGTGATTCGCTTGAACGCTGGCGACGACGACCATCACCCATATCGCGTACACCAATTGCCAACCGTTGAACACGCGTCACAGGTAATTTTTCTACCGTTTCAATGGGGTATGGCAAATGCCAACGCAAGCCAGGCCCTTTGGTATCCACATGCTTACCAAATTGCAAAACAACGGCTTCTTCATCCGCAGCAACCGTGTACACACCCGATGCACCCCACAATAAAAAGGCAACCACAAAAATACCCATCAAGGCACCTTTGCTTATTTCTCCACCACCATTTCCACCATTGGAGTTATTACCCCCAAGCACACCACCCAACATTTTTTGAATGCGCTTGATGATGGCTTCAAGATCGGGTGGTGTTTGATTTGATCCACCACCTGAAGGGCGTTTTTGACCCCAAGGATTGTTGTTATCATTGTTCTGGTTTTGACTCCAGGGCATAGATCCTCCTGCGTTGTTTCATGACATATTCCTACAATTTGCCGCAGTGTAACGTCAACATGAGTCAATGCACTCTTACATGAAGTAAGGGCTAGATATATGAGCTTTCAAATGATGCGTAACGTTTCATTTTTGACTGGCAGGGGATGTATATTACCGAATGCTCTTATAGTCATTAAGTATCAATATACCTCACGGCATAACCCTCGATACAAGCACGCGAGGGTGACGTGCTTGGGGGAAGGGATGATTCGGATAGAGAATGTCGTTATGGGAATAGTCAAGCCCAGTGCTTGTATTCGTAAATATTGGAGATTTCTTTAATCTTTTTTCACTCGAAATACACTGGTTCCTGATAAAATATCATGCAGTGCTTGTCGCTGGGGTGTTAAAAGCATCATCAACATACTCAAAGCGGGCATAATGGATGCGACAGCAAAGACGGGGCGATTGATATGCCCTGTCGCTAAATAAAGGTTGAGTTGAAAAAATGTCACAACCAAGGCCGCCCAAGTCAGTCCCAATGCCACAAAACGAATACTGGCAGCAGCGAGGGTGGGTAAATCACCTGTTTCCACCATCGCAATTTGTAATTTCCAAGGACGCATGCCTGTGGTTAAGCCAGCTTTACTCCAGAATCCAACAAAATAGGCAAAGGCAATGCCACAAGAGAGTATGTATTGTAAAACTTTCGGTGTATTGGACATATTGGGGTCAATCAGTGTCCATATCGCAAAAGCCATGAATAATAAACCAAATAAAATGGTTAAATCATAAGCACTTGCCAGTAAGCGAATCATAATACCCGCCTTAATCGCCTTGGGCCTTACCGTCTGTGTTGTTGTGTTCGCCATGTTGCCCCCCAACTGATCATAAATATCATGCAAAGTGTTAATACGATAGTCGCCCCTGAAGGCCAGTCATAGGTATATGAAATAAATAACCCAAGCATGGTCGCAGTGAGTGCAATGAGCATGCTCATGATCCATAAACTCATCAGTGAACGTCCCCAAAACCATGCACAGGTTGCGGGCAACACCATCAGACCTGTCGTCAAAACAATGCCTGCCAATTTCACACACATCACCACCGCTAAACCGACTGTACCATATAAACATAAGTTCAGTGCTGCGACAGGAAGTCCACTGGCTAAGGCGGTTGTGGCATCAAAAGCAATACTCCACCAAGCACGCGCCATCCAAATAAAAACAACCATGATAACAGTGCCAATAAACAATAACCAATGCCATTCTGAGTTTGTGACTGTTAAGATATTACCAAACAACAAGCCAAACAAATCCACTTCATTACGGCTTGCACGGGACATTAAAATAATACCCAAAGCCATGCTTCCTGCGAAGAGAAGGCCCGTGCCTGTATCTTCTGTAATGCCCTGTTTTTTAGGTAAAGAAGCTAAAAGTAGCGCAATACCGACACAAAAAGCTGTGGCAGTGGGTAACAAAGGCAAAGAAAATGTCACCGCTAAGCCCAATCCAGCCAATGAGGCATGCGACACACCTACGGTTAAAAAAGATAAACGATGGGCTAACACCATCACCGATATGGATGATGAAACAACGGCAATAAAAAGGGCCGATGGTAAGGTTTCTTGCATGACAGTACTGGCAAAAAACTGTTGAATGATTTCAATCATGATGACAACCAATACAACTTGTATCGTGAGCGACCACATGTATATGTTCGCCATACATTTGATGCCAGACATCTTCAGGAATTTGTTCACCTTTCATCGCATGGTGGTGAATGCTACGGTTCAAGCAAGCAACCGAGTCCACATGCCCTGTAATGGCTGCAATATCATGCTCCACCATGATGATGGTCATTTTTTGCTCATCACACAGTTTACGCAATAAAAGGTATAAATTTTGTTGTTGCTGACTATCCAAAGCTGCGGATGGCTCATCCAATAATAATAATTGTGGTTGGCGTACCAAGGCGCGAGCCAAACGTACACGCTGACGCTGACCACCTGATAAGTAGCGAAAATCATGGGGCATGAAATCCAGCATATCCACATGTTTCAAAGCCTTTTCAATGGCTGCTTGGTGCTGTGATGCTTTTCCCATACGTTGCCATAAAGGTCTGGCATATTGGGATAAGCCCATGGCAACCACATCACGCACTGTCAATGGCATATGAGGTTCAGCATTGTGAAGTTGATGTAAATAACCCACTTTTTTAAGCAGCTGGTGGCGATTGAAGCGGGTTAAACAGGTGTCAAACAAATCAACACGGCCATGTGAGGGCTGAATTAAACCTGTCATGACCGTTAAAATCGTGCTTTTACCTGCACCATTGGGACCAATAATACCCATGAAATGCCCAGGTTTTAGCGTGAAGGAAATGTCATCCAAGATAGGACGTTTTTTAGATCCAAATGAAATATGGGACAAGCAAATGACATTTGAATTCATGGTTGTTGCAAAATTTCAAGATTATGTTGCATCAATATTGGCCAAGTATTCTCACTGCTCCCTAAAGCATCCAAAGTGATCATGCGGCTTTCAGAATGGTGACGCTGCAACCATAAAAGTGCGCGTTGACTGTGTCGTTTATCTGCAATTAAAAGGCTAAGCGGGTGGTTTTGAATGACTTTTAAAGCATCCTCTAAAACATGGGGGCCATGCTCTTGCCCATGTTTATCCGATTCCAACACTGTCCAGACTGGAATGTCTAAGGCCTGAAATAAATCCAACCATGCAGGGTGTTGCATGATACTTCCGTTGTTTTGAAGCTTGAGTGAAGTTGTCGCCCGTTGCCATTTTTGCCATGTCTGTGTCAGCGTGATTTGTGCATCTTGCAAGTTTTTTTCAATAGAAACACGATGGCTGGGGTAAACTTGGATCAAATGTTCGGCAAGTTGTGGTAATATCTGCGCCACAGCATGTGGGTTCAACCAAGCATGATTATTTGTTTCATGATGGTGGTCTTTGTCGGCATGGGATTTTGATGATATATGTTGATGACTGGGCCATATATCCCATGTTTTTCCAAATGTATGCAATGATGCCCATTGGCCGTCATCACGCGAAGAACGAATCAGCAACGTCGCTTTTTGCATGGATTCGACCTGTCGTGGTGTGAGTTGAAAGTGATGGGGATCGGCACTGGCTGACAGTAAACATTGGACAGATGCCTCAGGGTCAAGCCAATGCACCAAACTGGATAATGGGGGTAGAGTAGTGATGACCTCAGTTGCTTGAAGTGTGCGTGCAGGCAACAGGGTTAAGCTGAGTAGGGCGAGGCTATAGCAAGCGATTTGTATGCTCTGTCGTAAAGTGTGAACCATGGTGATGAAGGGTATCCTTTAAAAAACACGTGCTTTTTTATGAAAAAATAGCTTTAATCGCCAAGCTTTGGGTCAGCGAGCGCGAAAAGCTAAGGCTTCACCGTATAGCTGGCAATCGCCATGATGGTTTGATGGATGGGGAGGGAAAATGTTATCACCAGGTTATTTTGATTTTCGTTGGAGTTGGTACAATCCAATTTTAAATCGTGGCGAAAATATTGCTGTGCGTTGCAAAGTGGATGTTCGGCGTTTGCCTGTGCGTTATACGGCTGAAGATGGCAAAGAATACCTCCCATATGCCATGCATGCGAGTCAAATGGATCACATAGCAACATCCTTGCGTTGTTTGCAGGATTATTCGGCGCGCTATATGATTGATAATGATAAGATGTCTGCGCATCAGCTACCCACACCCACACCCATTGCACGTAAAATCATGCGTCACTTGCAACAAAAAAACCCCCACTTACCTCAAATCTTATTGCACCACTGGTGTGGTGACTCCCAAGGTGCCATGGTACTGCTTGAAATGTGGGAAGCCATGTGGAAGCAGTCATGGAAACAAGACCAAGTGGATCATGCGCCTTGGGTTGCCAGTGTAAATATTCTGATACTTAAAATGATTCGCCAAGCCATCAGCCGTTTATCAACAGATCATGAGGAGCATTTGGATCATGTTTTGGTAGCTGTTGTTGGCGGACTCTATGATTGGGCATTGCGCAATTTTTTAAAACAGCATGTCGATGGTGCGGTAGAAGTGACAAGAATTGCAACCTATGAATCCATGGTGATCCCTGTGACTCCCATTGCCTTTTTATACAGGCAACCCGCGGATGCTTTACTCGGTGATGATCGCTGCGTGATTATGTCCTATGGTTTGGAGCCGGGTATTGTGCCTCGTATGCGAGAATTGCGCGCAAAAGTAGACCGTAAATATGAATCTGGGATTTGTCCGTTGCTGGCTGAAGATCGCATGGGCTCAAATATGCTACGGCGTAGCTGGGTTCGTTTATCACTGTGGGAGCTCGCAGAAAAGACAGGGCAAGGCGTATGGATGCAATGGGTTTTACAAGCGAAAAAACTGGATTACCTTATTTTTCGCCCAGAAACGCTTCCCAAAGCAGCTGTTGAATTGCTGCAAATCAACCGTGAATTCCCTGTCGCCGCTTGGATTCTGGCACGATTAAATGCCAAAACGAAAAAAGCCGCCGATGCGGCAACGCCATGGTTAGAAGATGAGCGTGTTTTACAAGCCTTTCGAGTCTTTGAAGAAGATGTAGCGATTGAGCAAAGGCGAAGACAGGCTGAAGTCGTTTGGCTGGATCGACATGATGCTTTGGCTGGCAAAGGGCGCGGAAAAGAAATTGAAAAAGCCTTGAATCAAGCTTGGGAATCAGGGCTTTTGATTTATTTTCAAAATGCCGAAGCATCTTTACATAGTGGTGCTTCGTTATCCGCAAAACAAGCATGTTTACGCATTGATTGGGCGAGCTACCTCAATATCATGGAAAAGATTTTAGATAATTTTGAAGGGTTTATCAAAGATCAACTCATGGCTAAAATTTTTCAACGCATGAAATTATCCAAGAATATATTCCTAGATTACATCAATGGTACTGGGTGCTTGTTGCGAGGGGATGTGACGGAGCTTTTAAATGAAGGGTATGCTATTTACCGCCTGATGAATGAACTTTATATTGAGTCAAACAATCATCATAAAAACACAGACCATGTTCAAACAAACCATAACATCAAAGAGCGACCTTCGCCATCTATATGCATGACCATGCAAGGTGATTGGGCTGTCATCCATGCAACTCACCCGTCATGGGGGGAGTTTCGCATTGCAAGCAGTGCTTCGATGGCACAAGCTGATGCAGGACTGGCACATGATGAAAATATTGGTCGATTGATTGCTTGGCGAAATAAAAAAACAGGTAAAAACTCTTTGGGAAGCGTACATATCGAAGGCATGAACATTGGTGGCGGCAATATGCTACCTGTTTTACATAACCAAGGTTTTGCGCTGACAGATACCATCATGCATGCCTATGAAGAAGACATGGGGCAACGGGCGCAAGTGAAGAAGTTCTCTTTGGATCGACATCAAGCGGCGGCGATTTTTTCAAAATATCGTATCATGGGTGATACATTTGAGGTCACAACCATAATTCCTCATGATGATAATGCAGATATGCTGGCATTCGTTAAAGTCGGTGTCACACGGTTGAATGGCTCAACCGCAGAAATATATGAATTGCTTAACCCCGCATCAGAAGCCGCAACGCTCATTCGTTCGGAAATGTTGATGTCATGGGTGGGGATGTAATATCGCCTTAATATATAGCGGTCTATCCAATATGATTGATGGGGAAGGCTGGTTCAATACATCTGCATTAAAAGAAATATTACCAAAAACATTGGCAGTCGGCTGGTCGGGTGGTTTGGACTCCACTGCTCTTCTACTATCGTTGCATCAACAGGGGTTTTCTGTCCAAGCTTGGCATGTTGACCATGCTTGGCATGCACATTCTGCTGAGGATGCCTTGCTGCTTGAGCAGCGTGCTCAATCTTGGGGTATCCCTTTTTTGTCCATGCGCTTGACTCAAGCCAGTCAAAGCAACCGTGAAGCCCAAGCTCGACAAGGTCGCTATGATTCATTTCATTGTTTATCCCATGAAACAGGTGTCAAACATTTGGCATTGGCACACCATGCCGATGACCAAGCAGAAACGGTATGTATGCGTATGCTGCAAGGTGCGGGTGTGATGGGTTTGCGCGGGATGCGTCCTCACACTGCTATGCAAGGCTTGCATCTTTACCGCCCTCTTTTGCATGTTCGAAGAAATATCTTAAAACAAGCCTTGCAAGCAAGTGATATTCCTTGGTTGGAAGATGCCAGCAATGCTGATATGCGTTTATGGCGCAACAAACTTCGCCTTTGTATGCTACCTGCGATACAAGCCCAAGGCGTGGATTCACATCAGCTTTGGATGCGTTGGCAACAGCAAGCGATACGTTTATCGAAAGAGATTGAAGAAGGTTTGAAAAACATCACCATCAAAGATGAAAAAGGTGGTTGCTGGATTGATTATCCATCATGGCATCTGTTACAACTACCCATGCGTGTGCAAGTGATTCAACGCATGGCAGCGATGTCTTTGGGGGCAGGGAAAGTATTGGGTCGTCGGCATATGACCTTGATTGAATGTTGGCGGCAAAAGGGAGCCCATGCAGGCTTGGATTTATCTGGATGTCGATTGTACCGACAGGGTGAGGGGTTGCATCTTCAAGCTAGGGCGGCAACCTCGCGCCTTTAATATCGAATAGAAACCACTGATTTTATAGCACGGAGCTGAATAATATGGGAAAAAATTTACTTTTATGGGTTGTGATTGGCTTAACGATGATGAGCGTGTTTAACATGTTTAGTGCGCCAGCAGCTAAATCTGAAGCCATGACATATTCTGGGTTTATAGACCGTGTCAATCAGGGTCGAGTCGAAAAAGTAACGATTCGAGAAAATCAAGTTTCAGGGCAATACCGTGATTTAGCGGGTGAGATGAAAACCTTTAATTTACAAACTCCCAATGATCCAAATTTGGTTAAAACCTTGTTGGATAACCAAGTGGAAGTGGATGTCAAAGCCCCCACCGAAGTTCCTTTTCTACTGTCTATTTTAATTTCATGGTTCCCTATGTTGTTGTTGATTGGTGTATGGATTTTCTTTATGCGTCAAATGCAAGGTGGTGGTAAAGGTGGAGCCATGGGCTTCGGTAAAAGTAAAGCCAAATTGCTGACTGAAAATGCCAATAAAGTGACTTTTGAAGATGTTGCAGGCTGTGATGAAGCCAAACAAGAAGTCACCGAAGTGATCGAGTTTTTACGCGAACCTTCCAGATTCACCCGTTTGGGTGGAAAAATCCCCAAAGGTATTTTGCTTGTAGGACCTCCAGGGACAGGGAAAACACTACTTGGGCGTGCCATTGCTGGGGAAGCCGATGTGCCTTTCTTCTCGATTTCAGGTTCTGATTTTGTCGAAATGTTTGTCGGTGTCGGGGCTTCGCGTGTCCGCGATATGTTTGAACAAGCGAAGAAAAGCGCACCTTGTATTGTATTTGTGGATGAAATTGATGCCATGGGTCGTCATCGTGGTGCAGGTGTGGGTGGTGGCAATGATGAGCGTGAACAAACATTGAACCAAATGCTTGTTGAGATGGATGGTTTTGAAGTCAATGAAGGTGTGATTATTGTAGCTGCGACCAATCGCCCTGACGTGTTGGATCCTGCTTTGCTGCGTCCAGGGCGTTTTGACCGCCAAGTGACGGTGGGTAATGCCGATTTAGTAGGGCGTATGCAAATTCTTAAAGTTCACATGAAAAGAGTTCCCTTATCTTCTGATGTGAAAGTGAAAGTGATTGCACGCGGCACACCTGGATTTTCGGGAGCTGAACTGGCGAATCTTGTCAATGAAGCGGCATTGAATGCAGCACGTTTAAACCGTGATAAAGTGACTGCGGCTGATTTTGATGAAGCCAAAGATAAGGTTATGATGGGAACAGAGCGTCGCTCGATGGCCATGACAGAAGATGAAAAGAAACTGACAGCTTATCATGAAGGCGGTCATGCCTTGGTAGCGATTCATTGTCCTTCATCGGATCCGATTCATAAAATGACAATTATCCCACGTGGACGTGCTTTAGGTATGGTCATGCGCTTACCAGAAAAGGATGAGTATTCCCAATCACGCGAAAAAATGCACGCCAGTATTGCCATTGCCATGGGTGGGCGTGTCGCGGAAGAACTTATCTTTGGTTATGATAAAGTGACTTCTGGCGCATCCAGTGATATTCAAATGGCAACAAGTTTGGCGCGTAAAATGGTCACTCAATGGGGTTTATCCGATAAATTAGGTCCTTTGCTGTATTCTGAAAATGAGCAAGAAATATTTTTGGGTCGTTCAGTGGCACAACAACAACATGTATCCGATGAAACATTTCGTTTGATTGATGCCGAAATTCGTAACTTTGTGGATGCTGGTTATGATTTGGCTAAAAAGATTTTAACTGAAAATTTGGATGATTTACATCGTTTGGCAAAAGGTGCTTTGGAATATGAAACGCTTTCAGGTGATGATATTACAAAGATTTTAGCAGGTAAGGCTTTGAATCGTCAAGATATTCAAGATGTTGATATGCGCAAAAACGATCATGATCATGGGCAAGATGAAAAAATTGATTTGGATGCTGGTGAGAAACCAGAAGGTGATGAAGCTGGTCAAATTCACTGATGCCAAGTGGCCATAAAGAAGTCAGTTCTTGGCTTCGTCAAGCGGGTAAACCTGCTTGGATGATGGGGGTGCTAAATTGCACCCCCGATTCATTTTCAGATGGTGGGCAATTTTTTAATGTAGACAAAGCTGTTCAGCATGGGATTCAGATGCATAAAGCAGGTGCAAGTCTGATTGATGTTGGTGGTGAATCCACACGTCCAAGAGCTGCCTTTATATCTATTGAGGAAGAGCTAAAACGGGTGATTCCTGTGGTACAGACCTTGGTGGAAGCTGGGTGTTCAGTTTCAATTGATACACGAAAATCTGAGGTGATGCGGCAAGCAGTTGAGGCGGGGGCATGCATGATCAATGATGTCACAGCACTGTCATTTGATGAACATAGCTTGTCTACTGCGGCTAAAATGGGCGTGGATGTTTGCTTGATGCATATGCAAGGAACGCCAAAGAGTATGCAGGAAAACCCTTGCTACGAAGATGTTATGCAAGCGGTTATTGGCTATTTTGAGGCACGCATTGAAGCGTGTTTACAAGCAGGTATACAACAAACTTCTATTATTTTGGATCCTGGTATTGGCTTTGGCAAACGGCATCAAGATAATCTACACTTGATTATGCACATTGATGTACTAAAAAAGTATTTTAACTTACCTGTTCTTTTGGGTGTTTCTCGCAAGTCATTGATTGGCACGATTACAGGGGCTGTGGTTGAGGATAGAGAATTCGAAACAGGTATTTTGAATGCCTTTGGTATTTACTTGGGTGTTGATGGTGTACGCATCCATAATGTAGCACTTCAAAAACGTGCGAATATGATGGCTATGGCATTAAGTGATGCGCGATACGGGGAAGAATAACCTAGAATAAGGGAGGGGACTTACATGAATGATCTTATTGCATGGGCACATAGCCAACTGACTCTTCTTGATCTTGTGGATATCTTTGTGGTTGCTGTGGTTGTGTATTTTGCCTTACGTTTGATTCGTGGCACGCGTGCCGAGCAAATGTTGATTGGTTTGGCAGTTTTATTTGTGGTTTATAAGGCTGCACGTGCTTTTGACCTGCTCACCGTGGAATGGATGTTTTCACAGTTTTTCTCCGCTTTTATTGTCATTTTTGTTGTTTTATTTCAAAGTGAAATTCGCCGTGGCTTGATGCATGTTGCGGCCAATCCTTGGGCTCCCAGCCCTCATTCTATTGAAGATATGGTTGAGGAACTGATCGCCTCATCACAAAGCTTGATTCGACGAAAATGGGGTGGAACCATCGTCATTGAACGTGAGACTGGTTTGAAACATTTGATGGAGTCGGGCGTAAATATCGAAGCTCCCTTAAGCCCTGATGTCATTCAGACACTGTTCTGTCCACATACACCGCTGCATGATGGTGCAGTGATTGTTCAAAATGGTTCACATGGTGTTTGTATTGTCGCAGCACGGGTTCTTTTGCCTTTGGCACAAGCCAATAGTTTGCCTGGAGGTTTTGGTACGCGGCATCGTTCTGCTGTGGGGGTAACCGAAGAAAGTGATGCTTTGGTTTTGGTGATTTCTGAAGAACGTGGAGAAATCCACATTGCTCGTGACGGCATCTTAACTCCAGCGTTAAAAGGCGATATTCTGAGAGTCGAACTGTTACGCCACTTAAAGAACACCTAGGACGATTACCATGCGTATATTTAAACCTTGGATGCTGCATATTTGGGCTATATCCATTGCCATTATCTTATGGATTCAAGTACATGGGGAAGGGGAGGGAACCCTTAGTATGGATGCGCCGATTCAGTTGCAAGGACTTCCAGAACATATGGTGATTGTCAATAACCTTCCTTCTAAAGTTCGCATTACTGTTCAGGGTTTACAAGCACGCTTAAAAACACTGCAAGGACAAGATATTTTCATTCCCCTTAATGTGAGTGATTTATCTGAACCTGCGGTTGTTCAGCGCGCTTTTAATTTAGAAAATGTCCATTTACCTGCGGGATTACGTATTGAAAAAGTACAACCTGATCATCTGGAGTTACAAATTGATCGGGTGGTTACCCGTACTGTAGGCGTTCACCCCAATTTTGATTTGCCTGATCAATGGGAAGTTCAAATGGTATCTGTTAAACCTGCCATGGTTCATATTCAAGGCCCTGAAGTTTGGTTGGAATCTTTAACATCAGTGGATACACTGCCCTTAAAACCAACACTGAAAGCGGGTTCTTTTGAAATGAAAACTGATATTGTTGTACCCGCTGAAAAATCGGTTCATTTGGAAGAGGATAAAGTGAGCTTCACCATCAAAGGCATACTTTCAAAAAAAGAAGTTTTAGCACCTATATCTGAACCCAATTTGAAACCTATCCCAATACATAAACAACTTGCAGAACCTTATAGCCAAGAAATCACAGAAATAAATCAAATAACAAACAACGAAATGATCGTAGAACCCTATAGTGCAGAGGTTCACGAAAAATTACCCTTAGAGAATATGAAGGAGACACCATGAGAAAATACTTTGGCACAGACGGCGTGCGAGGTACGGTCAATCAAGATCCAATGACGGCTGAATTTGCCTTACGTTTGGGGCGTGCAGCGGGACATGTATTAACCCAACATTTATCCCATCGCCCTCAAATTCTCATTGGTAAAGACACCCGATTATCGGGCTACATGATTGAATCGGCATTGTGTGCAGGATTAACGGCACAAGGTATGGATGTCAAACTTGTCGGCCCTATACCCACCCCAGCGGTTGCTTATTTGACCCGTAGTTTACGTGCAGATGCGGGCGTCATGCTATCGGCATCGCATAATCCTGCTGGCGATAATGGTATTAAATTTTTTGGCGGAGATGGTTTTAAGCTTCCAGATGCGGTTGAACTTGAAATTGAAGCCTGCTTGGATGATTTACCTCCTTTGCCAGCTCCACTGGAAATTGGTAAAGCGGAACGGGTCGATGATGCCAGAGGACGCTACATTGAATTCCTCAAGGCATCCTTGCCTCGCGATTTGCGTTTGGATGGTTTGAAAGTGGTCATCGATTGTGCCAATGGTGCAGCTTATGATGTTGCACCACGCATGCTTAAAGAGTTGGGCTGCGATGTCGTTGCCATGTTTGACACCCCCGATGGTTACAATATCAATCAGCATTGTGGTTCAACATACCCTGAATTTATGTGCCAGAAAGTGGTGGAAGTCGGGGCTGATGTAGGCTTGGCTTTGGATGGTGATGCAGATCGATTGATAGCATGTGATGGGCAGGGTGAACTGGTGGATGGTGATCGCGTCATCGCAATTTTAGCTGAGCATACACAGCAGCAAGGTTTATTGTCGGGTGGCGCAGTGGTCACCACTTTGATGAGCAATATGGGTCTGGAACGCTACCTGAATGGTTTGGGTTTACAGATGCATCGTGCAGCGGTGGGTGATCGCTATGTCTTGGAGATGATGCGAGAGGAATCGTGCAACTTGGGTGGTGAGCAATCAGGGCATGTCATTCTTTTGGATAGCAATACCACAGGTGATGGTTTGATGACCGCTTTGCAACTGTTATGTGCCATGAAATCTCAGGGTCTCGGCTTGGATGCTATGGCATCGGGCATGTCGCTTTTTCCACAAAAATTATGGAATATCGTTTTGACCCAACGGATTGATGTGATGCAAAACCCTGTGATTAAAAAAGCGATACGCATAGCAGAAGAACGCTTGGGTAGGATAGGACGTGTCAATGTACGCATGTCAGGCACAGAACCCAAAGTTCGTGTGATGGTTGAGGCGGAAGAGCAAGACCTCATGTTATCGGTGGGGGATAGACTTGCCGAGGTCATTCAAGGAGAGTATTCACTTTAAGCAGGTCTGTTGATTGACGCTACATGCGGCCACTATAGACTGCGCTCGCACTTCGATAGGCTATTCGACGTGTTAAACCCTCGTCGGAGTTGTCTTTCATGATCAAACAATACCTGCTTTCTCCTGGTCCTACAGCCGTACCTGAACAAGTGTTACTGCGTATGGCTTTACCGATGATTCATCATCGTACGCCGCAATTTTCAGCTATTTTTGCTGAGACACGAAGCATGTTGCAAGAGATTCATAAAACAACCAGTGATACCTTGATGCTGGCATGCTCTGGTTCGGGGGCGATGGAAGCAGCGGTGATGAATGTATGCACCCCTGGCGATACCATGATTTATGTCAATGGTGGTAAATTTGGAGAACGTTGGGGTAAGATTGCAGCCAAACACGGCATTCAGGCGGTTGAAATCAAGGTTGCATGGGGTGATGCTGTAACGATTGAAGCGGTACAATCTGCTTTGACCCAAAATCCAGAGGCTAAAGCTGTGTTTGTGCAGGCTTCTGAAACATCCACAACAACGGAACACCCCATCAAAGAAATTGCAGCTTTGACCAAAGATATGCATTGCCTCACCGTGGTTGATGCCATTACAGCTTTGGGCGTGATTGATATGCCCATGGATGATTGGGGTTTGGATATTGTTATTTCGGGTTCACAAAAGGCATTGATGTTGCCACCAGGTTTAGCCACCATGGGTATATCGAAAAAAGCATGGGGTATCATTGAAGTAAGCAAAGGCTGCAATACCTTTTATTTTGATTTGTTAACCGAACGGAAAAACCAGCAAGCGGGTAAAGACACCACAGCATGGACTCCAGCTGCATCGTTGATTATTGGCTTGAATGAAGTCTTAAAAATGATGCTAGCCGAAGGACTGGATGAACTCTATGCCCGCCATGCCATTTTGGCAGAAGGCGCGCGTGCTGGTTTCAATGCTTTGGGCATGAAGCTTGTGTCCAGCAACCCTGCAAGCTCTGCAACGGGAGCATTTATTCCTGAAAGCGTGGATGGTGCTGCTTTTGTGAAGTATTTGCGTGATACGATGGGCGTGACTTTTGCAGGTGGGCAAGATGATTTGAAAGGTAAAATTATTCGCGTCGCACATTTGGGTTATTATGATGTATTTGATGTTTGCATCACCATGAGCGCGGTTGAAATTGCTTTGAATCGCTTTGGTTATCCAGTGCAAATGGGGGTGGGGGTGGGTGCAGCGCAAACAGTTCTTGCTGAACGCTTTGCTAAGGTTGCAGTATGACCTTATTAAAACCCATTTTAGGGCTTGAAGATACCTTTGGTGAGCGCGCACTTGCTTTGCGCCAATTACAATTTGAATTATTTAAGATTTACAATCAAGCAGGCTTTTCAGAAGTTATCCCTCCCTTATTGGAGCGACCACAATCGCTTTCATCGGGCGCAGGTGCTTTTTTGGCGGATCAAACGTTGATGTTTTCTGATCCTTCTGATGCGGGTCAACTTGCGATTCGTCCAGATATGACCCCGCAAATTGCACGTATTGCAGCCACACGTATGCGTCATTCTGATGAGTTGAAACTTTATTATTCAGGGCAAGTCATGTTGGCACGCCCTGATGAACGCACAGGCTCTCGTCAACAATGGCAAACAGGTGTGGAATATTTGGGTGGTCAAAGTGATGTCGGTGATGTGGAAGTGATTCATTTGGCAGCCTTATCGATGCAAGCTGCGGGCTTTGAATTGCCTGTGTTACAATTGGGTCATATGGGCTTGATTCAAGCCTTGGTTGCAGATAGTGGTTTAAGCATGGAAACATGGGTGACAACCTTGGCACGTCGTTCACCTGAGGATATGAAGCAACTATTGCTACAAAGTTCATTGAATGAGGCACATGCATCCGCATTGATGATCTTGGCTTCAGGTTGTGCTGATGATGTATGGCTAAAGCAAGTAAAAGACAGTATCAATGACGCATTTGGGGCGGCCGCAGATGAGTTGTTACACTTATCATCCACACTCACTTCACGCTTGGCTGGTGACATCAGTATTCAGATTGAAGCGGCCGTCATGCCTCGCTTCTTATACCATACAGGTATGGTGTTTACAGGTTTTGCAAAAGGTGCAACCCGCGCCTTGTTGCATGGTGGACGTTACGATAAAATGATGGCTGCACATGGTCGGGATATGCCAGCGACAGGCTTTTCATTTGATTTATTGGCATGGTTATCAAAAAGCCGCGAAAGTGCAAACAAATTGGGGAATATATGACAAACACAGTAGCGATTGGAATTCAATGGGGTGATGAAGGCAAGGGCAAGATTGTTGATTTACTGGCACCCAATATGGATGTGGTAGCACGTTTTCAAGGTGGACCCAATGCTGGGCATACGTTGGTCATTGGTGATCAAAAAACAGTCTTGAATCATATCCCATCGGGTATTTTACATGAAAATATTTTGAGCTTGATTGGTAATGGTACAGTGGTTGATCCATTTCGTTTGGTGGAAGAGTTGGATATGCTACTTGAAGCGAATATTCCTGTGCATGACCGTTTACGCATCTCTGATCGCTGCCAACTGATTTTACCATACCATCGTGCTTTGGATGCAGCGAGAGAAGCTGCGAAAGGCAAAGGTAAAATTGGGACGACAGGGCGTGGTATAGGTCCTTGTTACGAAGATAAAACAGCACGCCGTGGTATCCGTTTGGTGGATTTAACGGCCGATGACTTGGATGCTCGCATTGATGAAAATTTACGTTATGTGAATTTTATGTTGGTTGAGTTCTTCCATGCAGAAGCTGTATGTAAAGAGGATGTGGTAGAAGCTTTGGATTTGGCTCGTGAACGTTTATTGCCTTTGGCAGCCGATGTGCCATTGATTTTGCATGAGAATATTCAGGCGGGTAAAAATATCCTTTATGAAGGTGCGCAAGGTTCAATGTTGGATGTGGATCACGGCACTTATCCTTTTGTAACTTCATCCAATACGGTAGCAGGTGCAGCACTGGCGGGTTTGGGTGTGGGACCGAAAGAAGTCGATGAAGTTTTAGGCATCTGCAAAGCCTATACCACGCGTGTGGGTGCTGGGCCTTTTCCGACAGAATTGTACAATGCCAATGGCATGTGTGATGCAAAAAATGCAGGAAAACACATGGCGGAAAAAGGGCAAGAATTTGGCGCAACCACAGGTCGCCCACGTCGTACAGGTTGGTTTGATGCGATGGTGGTGCAACACGCGGTGCGAATCAACGGTGTGACAGGTTTGGCAATCACCAAGTTGGATGTTTTGGATGGTCTTGAAGAAGTGAAATTATGTGTGGCTTATGAACGCAATGGTCAACGCCTACAATCCATCCCTGCATGTGCTAAAGTTTTGGAAGAATGTACACCGATTTATGAAACATTGGCTGGCTGGTCAGACAATACATTTGGTTTAACCGATGTAGAAAACCTTCCTGATGCAGCCAAAGCTTTATTGAAACGTATTGAAGATGTTTGTAAATGCCCAATCAGCATGCTTTCAACAGGGCCTGATCGTGGACATGTTTGCCACTTATAAGTTTTTTTCATGTCAAAGAATGGTTATCATCATGCCCGAAATCTTGTATCCCGATACAAGTATTCGGGGGTGATGATTCTGATGCTGATCTAAAGGCGTGATTCCATACTTAAACGACTATATTCATAAGGATAGATCATGAACATTGATATGTATGGCATTCCCAATTGCGGCACGCTGAAAAAAGCACGTCGTTGGCTTAAAGAGCGCAACATAACCTACACTTTTCACAATTATAAGAAAGAAGGCATCGATCTTTCCACCTTGGTAGCATGGTCGGAACAAGTGACTTGGGAAACACTATTGAACAAACGCGGTACAACATGGCGCAAACTCTCTGAGGTAGAGAAAGAGGGGTTAAATAAATCCAAGGCATTGAATTTATTGGCGCAGCACACCAGCATGATTAAACGCCCTATCTTGGTGGTGGATGATAAAATTTGGGTTGGTTTTTCAGAAGAAATCTATGCGGGCATTTTTCAATGAGCATGCATCAACATGCGAAAATGAATATCCAAGGCAAGGCGGGCAAGCTTGAAGCCTTGTATCAACGGGGTGAAGCTGGCAAACCTGCGGTGGTCGTCTGTCATCCGCATCCGCTTTATGGCGGTACGATGCGTAATAAGGTGGTCTATTGGATTGCCCGAAGTTTTGAAGATATGGGTTATACGGTGCTTCGTTTTAACTTTCGTGGTGTGGAACAATCGGAAGGCACGTGGGATGAAGGGCAGGGCGAATCCGATGATGTGGTTTCGACCTTGGATTGGTTGGCGCAAGAGCATCCAGAGTCACCACTTTGGTTGGCAGGCTTTTCTTTCGGTACCTATGCCGGATTGTTGGCGGCACACCGAGATAAACGTGTGTATCGCATGTTTGCCATTGCGCCTGCCGTAAATATTTGGTCGTTTGATTTTATGTGTGATGAAACACGTCCACTTACGGTAATTTCAGGCACCGACGATGAGATTGTACCATTTGAGAAAGTTCAGACATGGATGAAAACCATGCCAAGTCATGTTACATTCATCAGTGTTGACGGTGCAGGGCATTTTTTCCCCGCCCACATGACAACGATGATGGAACTTCTGAAAAAAGATGTGATGTCGTCAATCAGTCCCTGATTTTCTGTCATCGTATCGTCAGCCCTGAGGGCTTGTGTCGGGGCTAACTTCCAGCGCACTATATGGTATGGGTCTTCGGAACTCTGTGCTTGTTTTCTCGGAATCTGAAAGGGATTCAACATGGGTGTGAAATGATTGCCTTTCTTGACGCGCTTCGAAAGAGTTGCGAGCCATGAAAACAGCCCATTTTCCCACGTTATCCAAGCCAGGTCTATTGTTTATGGACATGGATTCCACCCTGATTCAATGCGAGTGTATTGATGAGATTGCTGACTTTTTGGGTATTAAATCTGAAATATCCAAGATTACAGAGCGTGCGATGCAGGGCGAACTCGATTTTTCAACATCATTGATTGAGCGGGTGAAGCTTTTGGCAGGTCTGGATGCGAATGTGTTGGAGCAGGTTTACCAAGAGCGCATCCAACTCACCGATGGGGCGGAAACATTGATTCACACTGTTCAGTCGCATGGTTGGAAGGTGGGTTTGGTATCGGGTGGTTTTACCTATTTTACAGAGCGTTTTCAAAAGCGTTTAAACTTGGATTTTACGGCATCCAATCAGCTGGATATTCAAGCGGGTACACTGACAGGCAAAGTGTTGGGTCATATTGTAGATGCCGCTTATAAGCGGGCATCACTTTTCACTCAAGCTGAAAAATATGGGGTGTCAATGAGCCAGACTGTGGCGATTGGAGATGGCGCCAATGATTTGCCGATGATTCATGCCGCTGGTTTGGGGGTAGCATTCCATGCTAAACCTGCGGTGCAAAAAGAAGCAGATGTTGCCATTCAAGCGGGAGGGTTGGACGAAGTCCTCAAGCTTCTTTGCCAATAACGGTTAAAATCAGGGTATGCATTCCCATGTAAGATCATGGGAACGTGAGCAAAGGGCACTGGTTATTTTTAGAAGTAATGTGGTGTATCATCTAGACAAAGTCATTTTTGAAAAACCAAGTGCAAAACTGACCTTTTCATTATACATCTGGAAGACAAGCCTATGATTTTCTGCTGTCAGAATAATTCAGGTTCAGTGCAAGAAGATGGAGGCGTGATATGATTGTAGGGGGTGAATAAAATCGTATGATATCAGAGGTGGAATTTTCAGAAGGAGAAAAGCGAATCCTTATTGAAAAGATAAAAACATATTTTGATGCAGAATTGGATCAAGATATTGGGCAGTTTGATGCAGAATTTTTACTCACTTTTTTTTCGAAAGAGATGGGTGTGTATTTCTACAACCGTGGATTGAATGATGCTCAATTTATTTTACAAAATCGTATGGAAAGTATCACAGATGCGATTTATGATATAGAAAAGCCAACAGATTGTTCTAGGTAATAGGGTGATGATGAAATTTTATAAAATATGTATATGTTTATGTGTGATGTTATCGGCGCATACGACATGGGCTTCGGATTTACCGCAGGCTTTGCAAGATGGTTTGCAACGCTTATCTGAAATAAAAGGTTTTTCTTGCGCATTCAAACAAACCATGACCTATGATGATGGTAGTCAGCAACAGTTTAAAGGGCATTTGTCAGTGGCAAAATTCGGACACTTTCGTTGGCAATATACGCAGCCATATGCACAACTTTATGTGAGCAATGGTGAAGATATTTGGTTTTACGAGCCTGATTTGATGCAAGTGCAACATTTACAATCTTTGGATGCCATTGATCCGATTGCGATGCGTTTGCTGGAAGGTCGGGTAACGGCTAATGATATTGAACTCTTGGGGGAATCCCAAGAATCTGGACGCGCGGTGTATCATTTACGCATGGGTTTACAGACTGAATTGTGGTTATCCCTGAAAAATGATGGTTTGCCAGCATGGTTTGAAAGCCGTGATGCCTTGGGTAATCGTAACCGTATGCAATTGTTATCCTTGCAAACGGGTGCGCCTGAGATGAAAATTTTTGAATTTACAGTACCCAAAGGTGTGGATGTGTTGAACGCCGATGGGCAGATGATGGAGAGATAATGAGAAAACGAGTGGCAATAAGTTTGGGAATATTATCCTTGTGTGGCAGTGCTTTGCAAACAGCACAAGCATCGGGCTTTGCCAATAGTGATGCCAGTGCAGCGGGTGTGGGGGTTGCCAATGCTATGGTGGCAGGTGTGGTGGATGTTTCTGCTGCTTCTTATAATCCCGCAGCGGTGGCGTGGCTGGAGGGTGTGGAAATTCAGTTGAATACAGCGGTTAAATTACGTAATTCATCGGTGGTCACGGCCACGGGCATGCCTTTTAATGCAGGGAATAACTACAAAGTCCAAGGCTTCAATGCGATTTGGATGCCGCACAGTGGTAATGTGGGTGCTTCGATGGCGTTAACACGCCCGTTTGCTGCGCATAATGCATGGTTTGGTGCGCAAACCAACCTTGAAGTGGATAGGCTATCCTTGGATGTTGTGTATGCCTTGAGTAGTACATTGGCTGTGGCACATGGTTTGGATCTGTATCAGAGCCGAATTCACATGACACAAGGGGCCGCCTCTTTCGCAGGCAGTGACAAGCTGAGCTTGGGCATCAATGTGGGTGTAAATTGGAAACCCGTACCATTTTGGCAGGCAGGTCTGTTGTTGCGTACAGGCAGTAAAGCCAAAGTCAGCAATGGTGTACAAACGGTCAATTTCAACCTTCCAGAGACTTTGACCTTGGGTGTCTCCCATGATGTAGATGATATGTTTCGTTTGGAAGGGGATCTGACTTATACACATTGGTCGCGTTTAAATGATTTGAATGTACAAGGTGGCAGCATCATCCATGCGACCGCTTTGAAAAATACTTTCGCAATTAAAACAGGCTTGAGCTATTACTGGTTACCCAATACTGCATTTCGTTTTGGTTATGCTTATCAACAAGGGGCCAACAGTAGAGGCAATGTACAGCCTGCCATCATCGATCAAGCAGGGCATCGTTTCACGATGGGAGCAGGTGGCGATTTGATGGGGGTACATATTGATTTGGCTTACGCTTATGGTTTTTATACAAATCAGACGGCAACTGCTCCTCTAGCATTTGCAGGTGCTTATCATGATCGTCAGCAAACGCTGGCATTATCTGTTTCCAAAAAGTTTTAATATCGTCGTTTAAGTATTTAAAATGATATTTTTTTCTTTTTCATTTTTTTCAATATAGTCATGGTTCGTATCGAGCTACCTCTTAGTTCGTCATTCCCGAAATCTTGTATCGGGAATCTACCCATAGACCCCCGACACAAGCATTCGGGGGTGACGATTCGGTTGATGAACGAAAGGCTAGTTCTGTACTTAAAGCACTATATCGCATGAATACACTGTTTGATGCGCTATCCAAGGATGTACCACTGGCTTATCGTTTGCGTCCCAAGTCTTTGCAGGATGTGCAAGGTCAACAGGGTATTACCAATGATTCGGGCTGGTTTGCGGTGGCTATTCGTGAAAAACGAGCAGTTTCTTGTATTTTTTGGGGACCACCAGGTGTGGGTAAAACCACACTGGCAACCTTGATGGCAGAGTCTGCCGATATGCCGTTTGTCATGCTTTCAGCTGTATCGGCAGGCAAAAAAGAAGTGCAAGCCGTGGTGGCGCAAGCCCAATCTGAGAACCGATCTTACCTGTTGTTTCTGGATGAAATTCATCGTTTTAATAAGGCGCAACAGGATGTGTTGTTACCCTACTTGGAGGATGGAACCTTAATTTTGCTGGGCGCAACCACGGAGAACCCATCATTTAATTTGAACAATGCCTTGCTTTCGCGTTGCCGAGTGGTGGTTTTGAATGCCTTGGAAAAAGATGCGGTGCTGGTGATTTTACAGCGGGGTTTAAAGAACTTGAAAACTGAATATACACGTTTTTCTGTTCAACAAGAAGCCTTACAATGGCTGGCAACGGCTGCGGATGGTGATGCACGTTATGCATTGAATGCCTTGCAAGCCTTGATTGAAAGTGATGAGAAAAAAACATGGACATTGCAGGAGGTTCAACAGCAATGGATGCGCCGCCAAGCCAATTATGACCGTGATGGCGATGGACATTATGATTTAATTTCAGCCTTACATAAATCCATTCGAAGTTCTGATGCCGATGCAAGTTGTTATTGGTTGGCACGCATGCTGGAAGCTGGTGATGAACCGTTATATTTGGCGCGGCGTTTGATTCGTATTGCCACAGAAGATGTGGGCTTGGCAGATCCGCGCGCACTCAGTGTTTGTATGGATGCCCAGCGGATGTTTGAGTTTTTAGGTTCCCCCGAAGGTGAACAGGGTTTGTTTGAGGCGGCGATTTATTTGGCATTGGCTCCGAAAAGTAATGCAGCTTATTTGGCAGAAAAAGCAGCGAGAAAATTGGCGCGTGAAAGCTGTCATTTGGATGTCCCCATGCATTTGAAAAATGCGCCAACAACGTTAATGAAGGAGCTGGGACATGGTGAAGGTTATCAATATGCCCATCATGCTAAGGATGCCGTTGTCGATCAATCTCACTTTCCTGATGCTTTGGGTCATATTCCCTTATTTGAACCGACACAACGTGGCTTTGAACGGATATTGAGTGAACGCATGATCTGGCTGGATGAGCGACGTAAAACACTGCGTAAGGAGTCAAAAACATGAAGCAAATGATGGCGATTGCAGCAGGTGGTGCTATGGGTGCTGTGATGCGTTGGTATATCGCTGGATTTATTCAGCGTTTGTCGGGCAGTGCTTTTCCTTGGGGGACACTGACGGTGAATATTGTGGGTAGTTTTATGTTGGGATTTTTGTTTATTTGGATGTTGGAGCGTGTGACGGTAGGTGAACTGGCACGTTTGGCTGTTACAGTCGGTTTCCTCGGCGCATTCACCACCTTTTCAACCTTCTCAGTAGAGACAGCACGGTTGTTGCAAGAAGGTGCATTGAGCATGGCATTGGGGAATGTGTTGGCGCAGGTATTGATTTGTGTGACCTTAGCGTGGTTGGGCATGCAACTGGCAAGAATGCTTTGAATCATACATCGTTTGGCTGGCGTACCTCTTGCTTCTTTTGGTGGTTTGTAAGGATTACCTCAAGTGACATGGATGGTGAGTATGAATCAAGAAGTTCAAAAATTACGTAAGCAACTGCGAACACTTGAAAATAAATATCAGCAATTGAATCAAGAAGTAGATGGTTTGCATGATAGTCTGCGTCAACGTACATTGGAGTTGGAACGTCAAAAGAATGTGATGAAGCACCAAGCATTGCATGATGTGTTGACAGGGTTACCCAACCGCACATTGCTGGAAGAACGTGCGCAGCAATCCTTTCAAATCGCGGGTCGTGAAAACTTTCCATGCTGTTTCTTGATGGTTGATTTAAACCGTTTCAAAGAGGTGAATGATACTTTAGGCTACCACACGGGTGATGTTTTATTGCAAGAAATCGCTCAACGCTTTCGTTTGCAATTGCGAAGTTCGGATACGCTGGCTCGCTTGGGCGGTGATGAGTTTGCCGTAGCTCTCCCAGATACAAATGCAACCCAAGCCGAAGAAGTCATTCAGAAGCTGATGCAATCCTTGACCTTGCCATTGAAAATACTTGATAACAAACACACGATACAAATGAGTGCAAGCATGGGTGTGGCAATGTTTCCCGAACATGCCCAAGATGTTGAAGGCTTGATGCAGTGTGCCGAAGTGGCGATGTATGTGGCGAAGAAAGAGCAGCGAAGTGCGGTATTTTATCAGCCTGATATGAAAACCCACAGTGAAGCGCGCTTGTCGTTGGTGGGTGATTTAAAGTATGCGATTGAAAACAATGGTTTGGAGCTTTATTACCAGCCACAACTGTTGACAGAAGGGGATGGATTACCTTCTTTCGAAGCATTGGTTCGTTGGCATCACCCAACCCGTGGCATGATATTTCCTGATATGTTCATTCCGATGGCAGAAGAAACGGGGTTGATTAACCCCATGACATGGTGGGTTTTAGAAAAAGCTGCGGCGCAATGTGCAGTTTGGCGAGCAGAAGGCATGGAAGTTTGCGTTTCGGTTAACTTATCTGCTAGAAACCTGAAGGAAGAGAGTTTGCTGGAGCGGGTGCGTGGTTGTTTTCAACGTTATCACTTACCCCCTGAAGCGATTGTATTGGAAATTACCGAAAGTATGCTGATGGATGATCCCAAACAAGCTTCTGAAGTGTTGCATTCGATTGATGCGATGCGGGTAGAAGTTTCGATTGATGATTTTGGTACAGGTTACTCATCGTTATCCTATTTGAAGTATTTGAAAGTGAATGAACTTAAAATTGATCGCTCATTTGTCATGGGTATGCAAAAAAATGAGAATGATATTGTGATTGTGCGCGCGATTATCAGTTTGGCACACAATCTTGGCTTACGTGTGGTAGCGGAAGGTGCGGAAGACCAAGGTGATTGGGATACTTTGGTTGCTTTGGGATGTGATCGTGTGCAAGGCTATTTTATCAGTCGCCCCATGCCAGTGGAGGCCGCTACGGTATGGCTTGAGAAATGGATATTCGAGCATAAAAATATTTGATTCGTATATCCAAACGCATGTAAATTTGTTATGAAAGACTGGCTTGTATGGGGTACAATAGCTATCATCTTGCCGCTAATATCAATAGCTTTGATGGTGCTAAAACCTTCAATTATAATAAATGAGATACAAAAGCATTGAGAGGGACTTACTGCTACGCATATCTTCATTAAGCCGTTATAGCGAAGGATTCCGAACGATGAATACAGAGCATCTTCAATATGATTATTTGATTGTGGGAAGTGGGGCAGCTGGCTTATTGGCGGCCAAAGCTTTAGCGGAACATGGCACGGTAGCCTTGATGAATAAGGGCGAATTTACAGATTCCAATACCTATCAAGCGCAAGGCGGTATTGCAGGTGTCTTTGATGCCGATGATTCCATTGAAAACCATGTCGCCGATACATTGCGAGCAGGCGTTGGGCTTTGCCATGAAGATGTCGTGCGGCAAGTGGGTGAACGGGGTGGTGCCATGATTCAGCAATTGCTGGCATGGGGAACACCGTTTGATGCCAATGGTACTGGCTTGCATTTAACACAAGAAGGTGGCCATAGTCATCGCCGTATTGCCCACGCTCAGGATGCAACAGGTCGCGCCATTGGTGAAACCTTATGGAAACATGTGCAAGCCCAGAAAAACATTCATTGTTTTCAACATCATATCGCCATTGATTTGGTGACAAGTCATCATATTGGCCATGTTCATGGTAAGAATCGTTGTTTGGGTGCTTATTTTCTCAAGCAGGATGGCTCAGTTATCAGTGTGGCAGCAGGACATACGATACTTGCCACAGGCGGCGCAGGAAAAGTATATATGTACACCTCAAATCCGCATGCGGCGACAGGTGATGGGATTGCCATGGCATGGCGTGCGGGTTGTACCGTACGTAACATGGAAATGATGCAATTTCACCCCACATGTCTGTTTCATCCGCATGCACCATCGATGTTACTCAGTGAAGCTTTGCGGGGTGAAGGTGCGCATTTAGTGGATGCTTCAGGTCATCGTTTTGTCTTTGATTATGATGAACGGGGAGAGCTTGCACCCCGAGATGTGGTGGCAAGAGCCATTGATCATGAAATCAAGAAACAGGGTGAAGATTGCATGTTTTTGGATGCCCGCGGTTTAGGTGAGACCTTGATTTTAAAACAGTTTCCCAATATCCACCAACGCCTGTTGGATTTGGGCTTGGATATGCGAACCACACCGATTCCGATTGTACCAGCGGCGCATTATATATGTGGTGGTGTGGCAACGACTTTGGCAGGTGAAACGAATGTGGAACATCTGTATGTGATTGGTGAATCAGCGTGTACGGGCTTACACGGTGCAAATCGTTTGGCGAGTAATTCTTTGTTGGAGTGCTTGGTCATGGCAGAAGCATGTGGTCAAAAAATATTGGAAACATCCATGCCTTATGGACACATATTGATTCCAGCTTGGGATGATGCGGGCATTGTACCTGAACAAGAACGTATCCAAATCAAACAAAACTGGGATGAAATTCGAGCGGTGATGTCGCATTATGTGGGCATTGTTCGATCTGATTTGCGTCTTCGTCGTGCCAAGCGACGTTTGATGGTGGTTCAAGAAGAAATTGCCAATTTTTATTGGCGACATCCTTTGAGTCGTGATTTGATTGAGCTTCGTAATCTTGCGTTGGTTGCGGAATTGATGGTGCGTTCTGCGCAACAGCGTCATGAATCGCGTGGTCTTCATTATTCAACCGATTATCCCCATCCCTTGCCTATTGCCAAAGATACAGAGCTGATGCCAGAATGAATGAAGTTATGGTGAATTTTTGGGAAAAATCATTGGATATGTTAACACAAAGTGAGTGGGAAAAGCTTTGCGATGGTTGTGGACAATGTTGTATGCAAAAATTTGAGGATGAAGATACGGGTGAGATATTGCACACCCGCATTGCCTGTCGTTTGTTTGATGATGGTCGTTGTGCATGTCGTGATTATGAACATCGTTTGTTGCGCGTGCCTGAATGTTTGGATATGCGAACATTTCAGGTTGAACATTATGCGTGGCTGCCTGAAACCTGCGCTTATCGCTTACGTTTTGAAGGTAAACCATTGTTTGCATGGCATCCATTGTTATCGGGCGGTAGGGAAAGTGTGCAAGAAGCAGGTATCTCTATGCGAGGCCAAACGGTTTCGGAAGATGACGTGCCTGAAAAAGAATGGTTGAATTACAGCCTTTAAACAGCGTTTAAATACACCGTACACGAAATTTTTTACCCTTTAGTGTGCCTTCTTTAAGCTTTTTAAATGCTTGCTTGAGTACAGTACGTTCGACTGCAACATAAGCCCATTGATCCAAAATATGAATTTTCCCTACTTGTTTTCCTGTGATGCCGCCTTGACTGGTCAGGGCTCCCAAAATATCACCCGCGCGAACTTTTTGTTTTTTACCACCACCAATTTGTAAAGTCGCCATGCGTGCTTTGGTGATGCTTGGTGCGTTTTTATCAATCACTGGCAGGGCTTCACCGATCACTGTTTGTTCAAGGTAATCACCCAAACGTGCGATTTTAAAGGCTTCTTTGGCACTAAAAATAGAACATGCCATGCCTTGATGCCCAGCACGACCTGTTCGACCCATGCGATGAATATGGGTTTCAGGTTTTTGGGCAATGTGGTAGTTAATCACCAAATCCAATCCTTCAATATCCAAACCACGTGCAGCAACATCGGTGGCAACAAGTATACTGATACTTTGGTTGGCAAAACGAATCATGGCTTGATCACGCTCCCATTGCTCCAAGTCACCATTGAGTGCCAAAGCACTCAAACCTTGATAAATCAGTGCGTGGGTGAGCTCTTCGGTGTCTCGTTTGGTGTTGCAAAAAATAATCGCAGATTCAGGCTGGTAATGCTGTATCAGCTTGATCAGTGCCGCACCACGATCATCTTGGGGCTGAATCTCGTAAAAATGTTGCTCAATACTGGTTTGATCATGTTGTTCTTCAATCCGAATATGGATGGGTTTACACATGATATGTTGGCTCATGCTCTCAATATATTCAGGGAATGTCGCACTAAACAACAGCGTTTGGCGTTGTTTGGGAACATGTGAAGCAATGGCATTCAAAGATGCTTGAAAACCCATGTCCAACATGCGATCAGCTTCATCCAAGACCCACGTTTGCAGATACTCTAAATTTAAATGTTCACGTTCAAGGTGATCTTGAACCCGTCCTGGTGTGCCAACCACGATATGCGCCCCATAAGCCAAGGATGTCGCTTGTGCCTTGAATGGAAGACCGCCTGCGAGGGTGAGAATCTTAATATTCGCAAGGGTACGCGCCAATTGACGTAAGTCTTTGGCAACTTGATCGGCCAGTTCTCGGGTTGGACAAAGCACCAAAGCTTGAACATGTAAATCTTGAATATTGAGCTTGTTGAGTAAACCCAAACCAAAGGCGGCTGTTTTACCTGAACCTGTTTTGGCTTGTCCTATCACATCTTTACCTGATAAAATAGGCGGCAAGCTTTGTGTTTGGATGGGTGTCATGGTGTGATATTTGAGTGATGAAAGATTGTTCAGTAATGCTTGATTGAGTTTGAGGGTGGAAAAATTATCTTGGCTCACGAATATAGTCCTATGTCGATGTGAAATGGTGGCGATGTTTTTTTTTGCGCACACTCAAGTTGTTGGGCTTTGGATGCAAACTATGTTTGTTCAAGTAAGCTGTATTTTTTTTTTATCCTCAAATAAATCAGCCGTCATCTGAATAGATACAGCTTAAAATATGCGATGTCATTGTGACAATAAAGTATGCTGAATAAGTGATGTTCAAGGTGATGATAGAACCGTTTATAGCGAATATGTGAGCCTATGTTTACAATACCGCGCCAATGGCAAACTCAACTTTTAAACAGCAATATATTCGCAATTTTTCTATCATTGCACACATCGACCATGGTAAATCAACGCTGGCTGACCGCTTGATTGAAGAAACTGGCGCACTTTCAGAACGTGAAATGAAAAAACAGGTGCTTGATTCGATGGACTTGGAACAAGAACGTGGGATCACCATCAAGGCGCAAACTGCCAGCTTGGATTATCCAGCTCAAGATGGGGAAGTGTATAAGCTCAACTTGATTGATACCCCAGGGCATGTGGATTTCACTTATGAAGTATCGCGTTCTTTGCAGGCGTGTGAAGGTGCTTTATTGATTGTTGATGCCACCCAAGGGGTGGAAGCACAAACGCTTGCCAATGTTTACTTGGCGATGGAAAATGATCTCGAAATTATCCCTATCATCAATAAGATCGACTTGCCTTCTGCGGATGTGGAAGAGGCCAAACGTCAAATTGAAGAAGTGATTGGCATTGATGCATCAGAAGCCATTGCTGTGTCTGCGAAAACAGGTGAAGGCATTGCCAATGTATTGGAAGCCATTGTGCATCGCGTCCCATCTCCAAAAGATCGTGATGACGAAACATTACGCGCACTCATTATTGATTCATGGTTTGATTCGTATGTCGGTGCTGTGGCTCTGGTTCGGGTTTTTGATGGTGTGATGAACAAGGGCGATAAAATTCGTTTGATGTCCAACAAGATTGCTTATGAGGTCAATGATGTGGGGGTGTTTCAACCTGCGCCTGTTTCTCAAAAGTCACTGATTTCAGGGACTGTGGGCTTCATGATTTGTGGCATTAAGAATCTCCGTGATTTACGCGTCGGCGATACGGTGACATTGGATCGAAAACCTGCTGTCGAAAGTTTACCTGGTTTTAGAGAACCCAAAGCCATGGTCTTTTCAGGGCTTTACCCTGTGGATTCTGCTGATTATGTGGATTTGCGCGACTCGCTTGAGAAATTAAACATGAATGATCCTTCCTTTACCTATGAAACTGAAAGCTCGACGGCATTGGGTTTGGGTTTTCGCTGTGGTTTTTTGGGCATGTTGCACATGGAAATCATTCAAGAGCGTTTGGAACGTGAGTATGATTTGGATTTGATTACCACGGCACCATCGGTGGTATACCGTATTCATTTTAAAGATGGGACGATGAAGGAAGTCGCCAACCCGAGTGGTTTTCCTGACCCTGTCGAAATCACAAAAATTGAAGAACCGACTGTGCGTGCCAATATTTTTATGCCTGAAGAGTTTGTCGGTGCATTGATGAAATTATGCCAAGAACGTCGTGGCTTACAGGAAGATATGAAGTTTATTGGGCAAGGTCGGGTGATGCTGACATACAACTTGCCATTGGGTGAAATGGTGATTGATTTTTATGATAAATTAAAATCAGTGTCGCGTGGCTATGCGTCGATGGATTATGAATTGGCAGCGTTTCGTGAAGAGTCTGTGATTAAATTGGATGTGTTGGTGCATGGTGAAGCGGTGGATGCGCTGTCGATGATTGTGCATCAGTCGGTGGCGGAGTCACGGGGGCGATTGTTGGTGAAAAAACTGCGTGAATTGATTCCGCGTCAACAATTTGATATTCCGATTCAAGCCGCGATGGGTGGTAAAATTTTAGCCCGTGAAACGGTGAAAGCCGTGCGTAAAAATGTCATTGCCAAATGTTATGGCGGCGATATTACACGCAAACGCAAACTGCTTGAAAAACAAAAACGCGGTAAAAAGCGCATGAAAGCCATTGGTAGTGTGGAAGTCCCGCAAGAAGCATTTTTAGCAGTCTTAAGACTCAACGAGGAGAATTAACACGATGGAGAAGCAAGATAAACCGATTTGGCGTGAGTGGCTGGAGAGCTTGATAGTGATTGCTTTGATCGCCATTGTGATTCGTAGCTTTATTGTCGCGCCGTTCAAAATTCCATCATCGAGCATGGTGCCGACCTTAGAAGTGGGCGATTATCTTTTTGTTACCCGTTATGATTATGGCTTTCGTATTCCCTTGACCGATATTCAAATCGCTCCGAAAAAAGCACATCGTGGTGATATTGCGGTGTTTGATTACCCAGGTGATCGAAGTATTGATTATATCAAACGTATTGTGGGTTTGCCAGGCGATAAGATTGTCTACAAAGACAACGAGCTTTATGTGAATGGCACAAAAATGAAATTAGAGAAAAAAGGCGAACGTGCTTATTTCATGGGTGATGGAAGTGTGGATGTATCGGGGCTTTATGAAGAACATTTGTTTGATGTCGATCATGAAGTATTGCGTAAAGCTTATTCCATCAAAGATGGTTCTTGGACTGTGCCTGCGGGACATTACATGGCGCTGGGTGATAACCGAAACAATTCAAGAGATTCACGTTTTTGGGGCTTTGTACCGCAATCATATTTGGTCGGTAAAGCAGAGGTTGTTTGGTGGTCTTGGGATCATGAGAAAGGCACTGTTCGTTGGGATCGTTTGGGAAAACTTTTACATTAAGGTGGAAGGACACAAGATGACAAAGCAAATGGAAGGATTTTCTATATTATCGATGTTGATTTGGGGTATGATACTGGGTGGTAGTGGCTTGTATGCTACCGCTGTATGGCCGATTTATAGTGCCTATTGGAAAACCCAAGATACCTTTGATGGCGTGGTGAAAAATTTATCGAAACTGTCGGAGCAATCGATTCGTGAGCGTTTGCCTCAATTGTTAAGGACACAATATTTAAACCCCGAAAGTCTTCCCAAAGAGTTTTATGAGCATTTGGAAGTGACATCAGATGGTGAAGGATATGTGAAAATTTCATCCTCTTATCATATCACGGCTTGGTTTTTTGGGCAGCCTGATATAAATGATCCTAAATCGGGTGAAGGCATTGAGATCAAAAGTAAATGGGATGATTTTCGTCGTCAGTGGAAAGAAGACTTTGAAATGAAACCGTATGCAGAGTCAGCCCATGAAGCCCCATAATTTGGCTCATCATTTGGGCGTGTCCTTTTGTGATGGACGTTTGTTGCAACGTGCTTTAACCCATTGTTCTTATGGTGATGAACACATGGAACGTCTGGAGTTTTTGGGTGATGCTGTGTTGGATTTGGTGGTGACTGAATATTTGCATGATCGTTTTCCCAATGAAGCAGAAGGGCAATTATCTCGCCTTAGGGCTTCTTTGGTGCGCAAAGAAAGTTTATATGAAGTGGCAAAAATTTGGCGGCTTGAAAAATATTTGCGCGTGGGTGAAGGCGAAAAAACCAAACAAGGCGGTGTGAAATCGAATTCTATCGTTGCCAATGCCGTTGAAGCGGTGTTGGGTGCTGTGTTCAAAGATGCGGGCTGGGATGTTGTGCGCCCTTTGATTTTGAAAGCTTGGCAACCCTTGTTTGAATCCTTGGCAAAAGGCGATGCACGCGATGCCAAGAGTCAATTGCAAGAGTATACCCAAGGTAAAACATGGGGCTTGCCAAACTATGAGGTGATGGATTTGGGGGCGAACTGTTCGCCGCGTTTTCAAGCCTTGTGTTATGTGCAGGGTGCATTGAAAGGCAAAGGTTTTGGAGAACGGAAAAAATTTGCAGAATTGGCAGCCGCGCATGATGTCTTACAAGCGTTTAAGGTGATTGATTAAATTGTTGGTGGATGTGGCGGTGTTTGCCCCACTTCGCATGCTTTTTTCTTATCAGTGGGTGGCTGAACTGGGTCAACCTATCGTCGGTATTCGCGTGAAAATTCCGCTGGGTTCATCGTATCGTTTGGGTGTGATTTGTGCTATCAAGGTTTCCGATGATGGTATGCCCACCTTAAAAAATGTGCATGATCGTTTGGATATTGCAGCCTTATATGATGATGCCTATCAATCATGGTTAAAACGTGCTGGGCGTTATTATTTAGCCCCTGAAGGACAAGTATGGGAGATGGGGCTTGCATGGGCGCAGGAAGATAAACGCCGTTTTTGCTGTGTTCATCGTGATGCTTTGCAAGCTTATGATGCAGGCTTGGCAGCAGTATTTAAGACCAAGGCGGCATTATCTTGGACAACCATTATGAGGCGCATCCAAGGTCATTTTCCTTGTTATCGTTTATTGCAAGCTGTGCAACATGGTGATGTTGCGCTTGCTTTACATACGTTGAAAGCTGTCAAAAACTTATCCATGCAAGAAGAGCGTCCCGAAAGTTTACGACCGATTCAACGCAAGTCGGTGGCCAATATCTTAAAATCTAGAAAAAAATTTCAACCATTTTTACTGTTTGGTGTGACAGGATCTGGGAAAACAGAAGTCTATTTGAAAGCTGCGGAAGCCTTGGTGAAATGTGGGCGACAAGTGTTGATCTTGGTGCCTGAAATTGGTTTGACCCCGATGTGGTTGGCGCGATTATCCCAACGTTTTCAATCCTTGAAGACATGGCATTCTGCGATGTCTGATAGAGAACGGATTTCTGTACGTGCGAGCTTGGACAGCTTGGATGTATTGATTGGCACACGTTCAGCACTTTTTTTGCCATTGTCGCGTTTAAGCATGATTGTTGTCGATGAAGAACATGATGCATCCTTTAAGCAACACGATGGGGTGGCATATTCAGCACGGGATTTGGCACTTCTTTTGGCACAAGAAAAAAAAATCCCTGTGGTTTTAGGTTCTGCGACACCCAGTTTAGAAAATTGGCGACAAGTACAGTTGGGATATATGAAGCTCTTGGAAATGCCCGAACGCATTTCAGGCCATGCCGCCATTTTGCCTGAAATTGTAGATATGCGCGGCAATCATGCGGTGTTATCGGATGCCTTGATTCAAGCATTGCGTGATGTACAAGCAGTCAATCAACAATCCATTCTTTTTCTCAACCGAAGAGGTTATGCACCTGCATTGCAATGTTCTGCCTGTGGTTTTGTAGCGGAATGTCATGCCTGTTCATTGCGTTTAACCTTGCATCGGCAGAAGGGTGAGTTGCGTTGTCATGGCTGTGGTTATGTGCGTCGTGTCCGTCGTGTATGCGAGACTTGTGGTGAAGATGCTTTGTTGCCCTTGGGTGTGGGTACAGAAAAAATTGAAGAAGTGTTGCAAAACCACCTGCCTGATTTACGTTTTGCACGTTTTGATCGGGATGTGGTGCGAACACAAAGGCAGTTGCAGGATATGTTGCAAGCCTTTGCTGATGGTTCATTGGATTGCTTGATTGGTACGCAAATGTTGGTGAAAGGGCATCATTTCCCCAATGTGACCTTGGTGGGCGTGGTCAATGCTGATTTGGGCTTAAATCTTCCTGATTTTCGTGCGGGTGAACGTTGGTGGCAACAAATGGCCCAAGTCATGGGTAGGGCAGGGCGCGGTGCTGATAAAGGTCGTGTATTAATTCAAACATGCAACCCTGAAGCATCTTGGTTGGCGCGTTTGGGCGATGTGGATGCACGTATCACCTTGAATACGGAAATGACATTGCGCAAAGAATTATCTTTTCCGCCCTTTGGACGCTGGGTGCGTATGGTTTTTTCATCGCCAAAGAGAGATAAGGCAGAAAAAGCGGCTGAAAATATGGCAAGGATCATTCGAACTTGGGAGGGTATTCAAGTGGGGGGAGCGATGGCGTGTGCGATGGAAAAAATGGCAGGACGGTTTCGTGTAGAGGTATTGATTCGTGATGCTTCACGTAAAATATTGCCTTGGAAGCTTGCGCCACTGCTCGATGACATGCGTGTGCCTTCTGGGGTTAGACGACATGTGGATGTGGATCCACAGGATATGATGTGATACATGCTCCCGTAGAAATTTGGGGTATCGAAGCAATGGAAGGGATATTGCAACGAATGGGTATATTGAATCATGGTGAAGATTTAAGCAGTATTCAATGGATGTTGGGGCATGCACATATCACAAGCACTGAAATTTATATCCATGTAAGTCAACAATGCTTGCATAAATGTATCGAATCATGTCACCGCTTGGGTCAAAATTATGGACGATGAATTACCAGTATTGATGCGGCAAGCGCGTCAACTTTTGGCGAAAAAGTCATATCCTGAGGCAGTCGCGACATATCAGACAATCGTACAATGTGAGGATATGAAACATTCCAAAGATATGTGGTTGAGACTTGCATGGTGTTATGAGCAAATGGAGGCGTGGGGTGATGCATGTGCGATGTATGAACATGTGGCTGATATGTATCAGCAGCAAGGTGAAGCGGATGCAGCCCAAGCCCTAGACGCAAAAATTCAGAATATATGTGCCGCATGGATTCCAAAAGATGAAATTTTAAAATCTTCAGAAGTTTTGCAAGTCACCGAAGTATTGGAAAAAACCCCTGAGCCACCTTCTGCCATGGACTTCCCAGATCTGTTGAATGAACTCAAAGGTATGGGTGATGTGTTGACACTGGCTGCGGGTGATGTGTTGTGCGAAGCAGGTGACCCATCGGAATTTTTATGGTTGTTGGAGGATGGGGTGTTGGGTATTCAGCTGCCAGAATACTTGGAAGATGGTGAAGATATGTTGGTAGCTGAGGATGGGATCTCAGTGTTGCTTGGTGAATTGGGACTTTTTACACGGCAACGCCGTTCCGCCAAAGTATGGGCAAAACAAATATCTCGCTTGTTTCAAATCCCCATTTCAACGATTGAAGCATGCGAGTCTGCCGCTTTTAAACTGGCGATGTTAGACTTATTAAAACATTATTGGATGTACCCAATTCTTTCAAAACATTCGATTTTTGAACGGATGAACGATGTCGATCGCAGAGCTTTGTGTGATCTATTTACACCCATGCATATACCTTCAGGTGTTCGTCTTATTCATTATGGTGAGGATCATGATGGTGCCTATTTGTTGCAACAAGGTTGTTTATTTTTTGTTTGTGAATCAGAAACAGGCAAAGAACAAGTGAGTAGTATGTTCCCTGGTGATATGGTGCATTTGGGTGGTTTGTTGCATGCTTATGAAGCAAATTATGAGGTTCGTACAGCAACAAGTGTCCATTTGTTACATTTATCACGTCACAATATCGAAGCTTTTATCAAAAGTCGCCCTTGGATGGTGGATATTTTGTTGCGCTATTCTAGGCGTGCTGCATGGCGACAAGTGATGCACCCCGACGATGCCTATTTATGGATGACCAACCGAGAAATTCATCAGCGCCGAGTCAGTCTTAGTAGGGATGGATAAGAATTTTGTCGGGGTGGCTTCGCGTTGACAGTTGATCTTGCCGCCCTAGTTTGCAGCCGCTTATAACGCTTGAAACATAAAATGACGCATTTTACCCCTTGTTTATTATTCAAGCGTTGGGGCGTTATAACGCGACTTATGTCGCTATTCCGCTGCAATTATACCGATGTCATAAAGGTGAGAACGTGACCCAAAAAAATCAAAAAACATTAGAAAAAACATCCCCGCACCCCAAGTTTGATGAGGAAATAGCTGAACTTAAAAAAGATATGAAGTCTGCCAAACTCGTTGACTGGCTGCAAAACAACCAACAAAAACTCATGGTCGGAGTGCTGTTGCTTTTGATGGCAATGTTTGCAGGTGGTTTGTGGTCAGAGCAACAACAAACCAAGAAAGAAGCTGCTGCTATGATGTATTATCAAGGCATTTCTTTGTCAGATCAAGAAAAACAACAAGGGGTGTTGGAGCAGTTGATGCGTGATTATGCTGATACAGCCTATGCAACATTGGCAAGGATGCGTTTAGCAAGCTTTGTTGATATTGAAAAAAATCTTCGTGAACTGATGGAGAATAAGAAGGTATCCCTTGAATTTCGCTGGCAAGCAGGCTTGGATTTGGCAGAATATTTTATTCAACACGATAAAAAAGATGCTGCTAAATTGGTCTTGAATGAGCATGTGGGCGCTGAGTATCAACAAGAACGTTATGCATTGCTGGCATCCATCTCTGAAGGTGATGCTAAAAAAGATGCTTTGCAAAAAGCCTTGGATGCTTCATCACATGATGAAGTATTGAAAGAGCGTTTGACCGCTGAACTGGCTTCATTGCATTGAAATTCTCCGTGCTAAATATGTCATGGGGGAAACAGTGGGCGACTACGGCGATGTTTTTTCTGGGTATATTACTGTCTTCTTCGCCGCCTTTGGCAGCAGATTCTGCTGCTTCGTTGAGCACACTGAAAGTGGTCTGGTCCACGGATGTGGATGGGCGTAAACCTACAGATGCTTTGAGTTTTTCATCACCTGTGGTGACAGGGACAGGCAAACAAGCACGGATTATCATCGGCGGTGCTGATGCCCGCGTGCATATTTATGATATGCAAGGTCAAGAATTGTACCGTTTGCCCATTGAGAAAAATTCAGATTCGGGTGCTGTGACTTTGGCATCGGGCTTGGTTGTTGTAGGGGATAGTCAAGGTCGGCTTTATGGTGTGGACGCAGAGCAAGGTCAGGTGTTGTGGCATGTGGACTTATCATCATCGGTGACGGGTATTCCCCTTGCTGTGGGTGACGATGTGGTGGTTCAAACCACCGGTAACAACCTTTACCGCATCAATGCCAAGGGTGAGAAGGTGTGGAGTTTTGCCAGTCAACAAGGTGGTTTGGGCTTGTATATATCATCATCGCCTATGTTTCATGATGGTAAATTGTATGCCTTGTTGGGCAATGGTGATGCGGTTGCTATGGATGCTCAAACGGGTGATTTGATTTGGCGAAAACAGTTATTGTTGGACACCGATGCAGCCATGTTAAGTGAGCTTAAAGCACCCCAAGCAATACCGTTGTGGTTATCGAAGGTTAGTTTTGATGGGCGTGTCTTGCAGGATGTGGTGCTTTTCTCATTTTATCAGGGCAAAACATTCGTTTTGAATCAAAGCAATGGCAATACGATGCTTAGCCAAGACAGATCCCTTAAATCATCCCCCGTGTTGTTGAATGATACTTTATACAGTGTGGATACACAGGGTGTATTGCAAGCTATAAACCGTAATACTGGTCAGCAACAATGGGAAAAAACGTTAGCCATCCAAGAATGGATGGGACCCGTTATTTGGCATCATGCCTTATGGTTGGTGGGTCAGAATGGCAAACTTTTGAAGGTGTCTTTGAAGGGCGATATCTTGGCAAGCCTAGATATGGGGGGCAGCGTTGAGCGCTTGCCTGTGGTTACAAATCATGGACTTTTGCTGCATAATACTTTGGGTGGGTTATATCTTATTCACTGATGTTACGCGGTTGTTGATAGGATCAAAAATTCTTAATGACATGCTATCGTCGTTTAAGTATGAAAGTACCTCGTCATCCTCGCGTGATTTTGTCGAGGATTTCTTTAAACTATAGATTTCCGATACAAGATTTCAGGCATGACGATAAGGGGCAATCAATGGTTAAACTTCAGCCATGCCATCCTCACGTGCTTTTATCAAGGATCTATTATTAATATGAGTCAATGGAGAAGAAAATATGCGTGAACGTTTGCCAATTATTGCCATCGTTGGTCGCCCCAATGTGGGTAAGTCAACTTTATTTAACCGTTTGGTGGGTAAACGCCAAGCCATTGTGGGTGATCGTCCAGGTGTCACCGTTGATCGTCTAGAGACCACATGCATGTTGCATGAAACCTCGGTTGTACTGGTGGATACAGGTGGGATTGGTGAAGATGTTCACAATGTTATGCAACCAGCCATTGATAGCCAAGTGGAAGCGGCCTTGGATATTGCCGATATAGTGCTGTTTACTGTGGATGCACAATCGGGCGCAACACCTGTGGATATGATGATTGGTGAGAAGCTACGCCGTGCATCTTTACCGACGATTTTGGTGGTGAACAAAGCCGAAAACCCAAATGCTGAGCTGGATTTCTTTAAACTTGGCTTGGGTGACCCAGTGGGGGTTTCTGCCATGCATGGTCATGGTGTTCGTGAACTGATTGCTCATATTTTATCTGAATTACCTGAGTTTGATACGCCGACTTTGGATGAAGTCGAACCTTTGGCGAGTATTACCGTGATTGGTCGCCCCAATGTGGGGAAATCAACCTTAATCAATGCATGGCTGGGTTATGATCGCATGGTGGTTAGCCCAATTGCAGGTACAACGCGTGATGCCATTGATATGGATATGCCTTATGGCGCATTTGATAATAATGAAACAGTACGTTTGATTGATACAGCGGGACAACGCAAACATGGTCGCATCAAAGATGTGATTGAATTTGTGGCGCGTGTGAAAGCGGTTCAAGCCTTTCGTCGTGCCGATACTGCCGTCATGGTGCTGGATGGTTCGGAAGGCATTGTTGAACAAGACATGCGTTTGATGACTTTAGCCCATGAAGAAGGTTGCGCTTTGCTTGTAGTGGTGAATAAATTGGATTTATTGACCGATAGTGAGTGGGATTATTATGCCGAACGCTTAAACTACCGTATGCGTGGCTTGGCAGATGTCCCCGTTTTTCGCATGAGTGCCAAAGAAGGACAAGGCACAAAACGATTGTTAAAAGAAGCGGTGGCGGCGGCAAAACGCAATGCAACCACCGTCAATACAGGTGAACTCAACCGCTGGTTGATGCAAGCGCAAGATCAGCAACGCGCGCCCAGTGATCATGGGAAGTCCGTGGTGCGCTTGAAATATGTATCACAAGTAGGTTCGACACCCCCACGTTTAAAAGTGTTTTGTAATCGCCCCAGTGGTATCAAAGCATCGTATTTGCGTTATTTGGAACAATCATTTCGTAAACGTTTCAACCTTCCAGGTGTGCCAGTTCTCTTTATCTTTACAGCCAGTGATAACCCTTATATGAATGAAGATGGCACCAAAAAAGCATCCAGCAAACCCGCTCCTTATGTCCGTGGTCGTAAGGCACGTAAAAAACCACAAAAACGCTGATGCACGGATTCGAAGAAACGCGAATTTTGGCATGCTCTGCCAAAGCCATGTTTGATGTGGTGATGGACATTGAAGCTTACCCTGAATTTTTACCTTGGGTGGCAGATGGTAAAATTTTGTCTCAAAAGGAAGGGGAATTCACTGCCGAATTGATGGCTGATTTTGCAGGTTTGAAAAAAAGTTTCAGTACTAAAGATCGCTTTGTAAAAAATGAATGTGTAGAAATTCGTTTGTTGGATGGACCTTTTCGTTTTTTAGAAAGCTTTTGGAGCTTTGAACAAATCAGTGATGTGTCATGTAAGGTTCATTTTTCGATTGAATTTGAATTTAAACATGCACTACTTGCTGTGGTAGCAACACCGATATTTACCACGGCGTGTAAAACAATGGTACATGCTTTTGAACGTCGTGCTTGTGAGGTACATGCATGAAAATCAACATTGTTTATGCTTTACCGCAACAACAATACTTTGAAAGTGTGGATGTCCCCGATGAAACCAGTGTGGAACAGGCATTGCAGATCAGCCAACTCTTGCAGCGTTTTCCTGACTTGGATTTAAGTGAACATAAACTGGGCATTTATGGTAAATTGGCCAAGGCAAGTCAAGCTTTGCATGAAGGCGATCGCATTGAAATTTATCGCTCTTTACCTCGAAAGCCACGTGATGCGCATGCTGCCGATGATAAAAAAGCACGTATTCGTGCTAAGAAGACGCGCCGAGCTAGCGAATCAACATAATTGATACCATTTGAGGCGCTTATGGATGTTGGATTCATATTTTTTTCATGGAGTGACTTTCAAAATACGCAAAGTTTTAATCAAGTCAGTGGTGTGTTCAAAAAGGAGCTAGATTCATGATGATTCAAAAAAACGTGGGGATATTACTCATATTACTCTTCTCTTGGGGTAATGCTCAGGCGATGCCCAATAGTTTTGCAGACTTGGTGGCAGCACAAAAAGATACGGTGGTGAATATCAGTACCACACAGAAGGTACATATGCAGCCGCGTATGATGCCGCAAGGTGGTCAACACTCACCTTTTGATCAATTTTTTAAAGATTTTTTTGGACAAATGCCTGAACAAGAAAAGCATGCCTTAGGTACTGGATTTATTGTATCGAGTAAGGGTTATATTGTGACCAACAACCATGTGATTGAAGGCGCCGATGAGATTGTAGTGAAAACCAGCAATGGTAAGGAATACAAAGCGACTGTGATGGGGGCAGATGCCAAATTGGACGTGGCATTGCTTAAAATTAAAGCCAAACATTTACATGCAGCAAAGTTGGGGGATTCTAAGAAATTACGTGTGGGAGACTGGGTGATTGCTATTGGCAATCCCTTTGGTTTAGAACAAACGGTGACAGCAGGGATTGTATCGGCGCGTGGTCGTGTGATTGGTTCGGGTCCTTATGATGATTATATTCAAACGGATGCCGCAATAAATCCTGGCAACTCAGGTGGTCCCTTGTTCAATACAAAAGGTGAAGTGGTGGGTATCAATGCTGCGATTTACACCAAAAGTGGTGGTAGCAATGGCATTGGTTTTGCCATCCCGATCAATTTAGCACATTCAGTTTTTGAAGAACTTCGTAAAACAGGGCATGTGCAACGGGCGCGTTTGGGTGTGATGATTCGTGATGTTGATGAAGAAACCATGCAAGCCTTGGGTTTGAAGAGCAAACACGGTGCTTTGGTGCCACAAGTTCAATCAGGTTCTGCTGCTGAAAAAGCGGGTATTCAGGCAGGGGATGTGATTGTGGGTATCGACAAAGATGTGATTAAAAATGCGCATGATTTGCCCATTCGTATCGCCCGCCACCACCCTGGTGATAAAGTGATGGTGCATATCATACGTGATGGTCATACCTTACATATCCCTGTGATTGTTGAAAAAATGATAGCTGAAGGAAACCCGCATACAGGGCAACAAAAACAAGCCATGCGTTTAGGCTTGGCACTGTCCCTTTTGGATAAGGAAACGCGTCAAAAATTGGAAACACGGGTGGATTATGGGTTGCTGGTAAAAGCTGTTCGACGTGGTTCTCCTGCGATGCGTGCAGGTATTCAACGGGGTGATGTGTTGTATAAGGTCAATGGTCAACCCATTCGTAAAATTTCGGATCTGTCGCGTATTGTGAACAAGATGGATGCAGGTGGTGCATTGCGTGTGATGATGGATCGTCATGGTAATCAAGCCTTTACGGTGATTCGTTTGCCAAAAAAAGAAGGTAAGTGATGACATCCCCTGTGTTACAATTGATGAGTCGCCAAGGCTGTTGCTTGTGTGAAGATGCAGAAGTTGTCATTGCTGATTTTGTAGCGCAGGGGTGTTGTATATTGGATGTGGTGGATGTGGATCAAGATCCTGCTTTAGCGGCGCGTTTTGGCATGGATGTACCTGTTGTATTGAAGGATGATGAAGTGCGTTTGATGCACCGTATTACACATGGTGATTTGGAAGCATTATTGGAGGTAGCATGTTAGGACGTTGGTTGGCAATGGCGGGTGTTTTAGCGCTGATTGCAGGTGGGGCTTGGTTTGGCTTGCCTGATTCGCATAAAAAGTTAGCAGTTGGTGATTCTGTGGTTGCTTTTTCACTCCCAGACTTGCAAGGAAAGATGAAACCATTACCGAAAGGACAAGTGATGTTGGTGAACTTTTGGGCAACATGGTGTCCGCCATGTCGGAAAGAAATGCCTGATATGATTAAATTATATCAAACGTATCAATCTCAAGGTTTCAACATTGTTGCTGTGTCAGTGGATCGGGATAGCAAACAGTTGCATGATTTTGTAGATGAATACCAAGTGCCTTTTGATGTGCGGCATGATGTTGATTCGGCTATTTCAACACAATATAGTGTCTTTCGTTACCCCGAAACTTTTTTGGTGGATAAGCATGGGGTGATTCAAGCGCATTTGATTGGTGCGATTGAATGGATGTCACCCAATATACGTGGAAAAATTGAAGCACTCTTGGCGGATAAACCTTTAAATACAGCACTATGAATTTGTTTTCATTGTCGGGTACTTCTTTAGCGGAGGAAGCTCAAGCGCTTCGTGTGCAGATCAGAGAGCATAATTTTCGTTATTTTATCTTGAATGAACCGAGCATATCGGATGCTGATTATGATGCGTTATTGCGCCAGTTGGGTGATTTAGAGCAGTGCTTGGGAAAGCCTACTCCTTCAGATTCTCCGACCCAAACGGTGGGTGCGCCCATCAGTCAAGCTTTTACCCCTTGTGAACATGCAGTGCCCTTGTTATCGCTGGCAAATGCCTTTGATGCTGAGGAAGTGCGAGCCTTTGATCAACGTATTTCAGATGTTTTAGACCGTGATGACTATGATTATATTGTTGAACCTAAAATTGATGGTTTGGCTGTAAATTTACGTTATGAATCAGGTGTTTTGGTGTCAGCTGCTACACGGGGTGATGGGCGTGTGGGTGAAAATGTCACGGATAATGTGCGTACCATTGCAGATATTCCTTGGCGTTTAGCGGGTGAAGGTGTGCCAGATGTTTTGGAAATTCGTGGCGAGATTTATATGTCGAAGGCTTCATTTCAAGCTTTAAATCAAAGCCAAGCGTTGGCAGGAGAGAAACCATTTGCGAATCCTCGCAATGCAGCCGCAGGCTCTTTGCGACAATTGGATGCAAGCAAAACAGCCAAACGTCAACTTAGCTTTTTTGCTTATGGTGTTGGCATGGGGGCTGATGGATGGGTGACATCTCAAACAGAGTTTTTTGAACGCTTGCATCGTATCGGTTTTCCAGTGCAGAATTATCAACTGTTTTCTAATATTGACGATGTATTGCAATATTATGAGGCATTCACAATAAAGCGAGTTGAACTAAAGTATGATATTGATGGTTTGGTATTCAAACTGAATGATTTTTCCTTACAAGATGAAGTCGGCTTTGTCGCACGTTCACCACGTTGGGCCATTGCGCATAAATTTCCTGCTGAAGAAGCGTTGACCACGGTAAAAAAAGTGATTTGGCAAGTGGGGCGAACAGGTGTGATTACGCCTGTTGCTGTGATGCAGCCCGTGTCTGTGGGTGGGGTGATGGTTTCACGCGCCACCTTGCATAATGTTCAAGAATTACAGCGCAAAGATGTACGTGAAGGCGATGCTGTATGGATTCGGCGCGCGGGTGATGTGATTCCTGAAATTGTATGTGTTGCGAATGATGAGGCTCACCTTCAACGCTCATCTGTGGTGGTTCCAGATGTTTGTCCTGAATGTTCTGCATTGATTGTGCAAGAAAACGGTGAAGTGGCGATTCGTTGCAGTGGTGGGCTTGCTTGCCCTGCACAACTCAAAGAACGTTTGAGCCATTTTGTATCCCGACATGGCATGGATATTGAAGGTTTGGGCGAAAAGTTGATTGCACGCATGGTGGATGAGGGTTTGATTCATGATATTGCGGATCTATATGCACTCGACTATGAAACCTTGATGACATGGACGGGCATGGGTGAGAAAAAAATCACCAAGCTCCAACAAAGTATTACAGCCAGCCAACATCCTGATTTAGCTCATTTTTTATATGCTTTGGGTATGCGTCATGTGGGACAAGCCACAGCACGAAATTTGGCAGAAGCATTGGGGACTTGGGAACATGTGCGAGATGCCGATGAAGCAGCACTGTTGGCTATTTCAGATGTGGGAACAGAAGTCGCTGCAAGTATTCAACGTTTTTTTCAAGAAAAACACAATAGTGAGGTGTTGCAACGGTTGTATCATTTGGGTGTTCACCCGCAAACATGTGCGGTGAAAGAAAAACCTCTGAACCATCCATTGTCTGGCAAACGTGTGGTGTTAACGGGTAGTTTTGAACACATCAAACGCAGTGATGCTCAACAACAATTGCGTGATTTGGGTGCAAAACCCAGTGGCTCGGTATCTAAAAACACCGATATTGTGATTGCGGGTGAAAAAGCAGGCTCTAAACGTGAGAAAGCTGAGGCTTTGGGTGTGAAGATTGTGGGTGAAGCTGAACTGTTGGCTTGGTTGGACATAAAACCATAAGGTAGCGATAAAAAGAATGAGTGACTTTAAATTTATAGACTTATTTGCTGGCATTGGCGGTTTTCATATTGCCATGGAATCACTCGGTGGAACGTGTGTATTTGCTTCCGAAATAGATCCTTTTGCTAGAAAAACCTATGAACATCATTTCAAGAAAAGCAACCCTAATTTGTTTCATAGTGGTATATTTAATGATGATATAAGAAAAATAAATCCCATAGATTTACCCGATTTTGATGTTTTATGTGCGGGTTTTCCATGCCAGCCTTTTAGTCAAGCAGGTCATAAAAGAGGGTTTAATGATACGCATCAATCAGAGCGGGGTAATTTATTTTTTAATATTGTTGAAATATTAGAAGCAAAAAAGCCACAGGCATTTTTTTTAGAAAATGTGCGAGGTATTATCAATCATGATCATGGTAATACTTTCAAAATCATCAGGGATATGATTGAAAATGAACTGGGGTATAGCTTTCATCATCAAGTCGTCAAAGCATCGGATTATGGTTTACCACAATTAAGGCCCCGAACATTTATGATTGGATTTAAAAATGAAGGGGTATTGTCGAGCTTCTCATTTCCTCCCAAAACACCTCTAAAATTTAACATGTCTGATGTTTGGAATGGTCAGTGTTCTAGGGAAATCGGGTTTACTTTGAGGGTTGGTGGGCGTGGCTCAAACATCAAGGATAGAAGAAACTGGGATTCATATCTTGTTGATGGTCAGATAAAAAAAATCATGCCTGAACAAGCAAAAAAAATGCAAGGTTTTCCAGATAGTTTTGAATTTCCAGTTGCCAAAACACAAGCCATGAAGCAGTTGGGTAACAGTGTTGCTATTGATGCGATTAAGGCATGTGGCAAGGTGATGATTGAACATTTAAAATCATTACCAAGCACAGGAGGCAATAGGGTGAAAACAAAGAATAAGGGTGAGTGGACAGAATTATACTCATTCTTAAAAATTTTAAATGACAGAGAATTAAAGCTTGCCGATAAAAATTTAAATATTATCAATGATGCGAATCATTTTAATGTGACAAAAGTAACAACATTAAATAGTGAAGCGTCCTATTATTTGTTAGAAAATGATTGGGTTCTGGTTAAAAATGACCGCACTGATATTGAGGAAAAAATCCGAGTATCTGATTTTTTAAATAGCACGGTGTTAAGCGATTTAGCTCACTCAATTCGTTCTGGAAGTAGAACTTTCACCATTCCTGAATTTGATATGATACAAGATAAATTAGGCATTTCGATGGTGAAAGGCGGCAATAGCCAGCAAAAATCAGATATTGTTTTAGATATAAATAATCATCAAATATCAAAAAAAGATGAAGGATTTGGGATTAAATCCTATCTAGGAAGCAAGCCTACTTTGCTTAATGCGTCTGGAAATACGAATTTTATTTTTGAAATTTTAAACCTTCATGAAAGGCATATTGATAAGGTTAATTCCATCAACACGAGAACAAAATTAAAAGATAGAATTGAGAAAATCCATGCTCTAGGCGGAATCTTTAAATTTAGTAAGATTGAAACTGAATCAATGGCATACAATCTTTCAATGGTCGATAGTTTAATGCCAAACATAGTATCATCCATGTTGCAGGAGTTTTACTTCAACAGAAGCAGTGCGATAAGTACTAATTTAGAAAATATCTTTAAGCAAGGTCATACATTTGATACAGACCTCATATCGCTACAAGTTAAAGTAAAGCGGTTCTTAATGTCGATATTATTAGGTTTTTTTGCAGGTAAAAAATGGGATGGTAAGGATGTATCCAATGGCATTATCGTTGTAAAAGAAACAGGAGAGCAAGTAGGATTTCATATGACAGATAAAAGTTCACTTGAGAATTATTTGTTTGAAAACATTAAATTTGACACGCCTTCAACAACGAGACATAGATATGGTCATCTTATTTTAGAAAATAATGGAAAAGTTTATTTCAAACTCAATATGCAGTTAAGGTTTTAAACATGATTAAACTGGCTGTGATTGATTTGGATAATACGTTATATGCAGCCGATAATGGCGTGTTTGCGCGTATGGATCAGCGCATGACTGCCTTTATTGCAGATATATTAAAGGTGAGTAAAGATGAAGCGAATACATTGCGTATAAAATATTGGCGACAGTATGGCAGTACATTGCGTGGGTTAATGTTGCACCATAATGTTGAGCCTGAAGGTTTTTTACACGATGTGCATCATATTCAAGCCCATGAAATACTGCAAAAGAATGTACGCTTGAATGAGGTTTTATCACAATTACCCATGCGTAAAGTGATTCATACCAATGGTATTGACGAACATGCAGAATCTATTTTGTGTGCTTTGGGTATTCGTCATCATTTTTCTGCCATTTATGATATTCGATTTCATGATTATTTACCTAAACCATGTTTAAAAACACTAAAAATGCTATTTGAGAAAGAAGGCGTGCGACCTGAACAAGCATGGGTGGTGGATGATATGGAAGATAATTTGACCGTAGCAGAACAGCTTGGTGCAAAAACATGCTGGGTTTCATCGGCTGAAAAAAATCAGCGGTGGGATAAGCAGATACCATATTTTGAGGATTGTGTATGCTTGAATTAATAGACTGGAATATTGCACTATTTCAAATCATCAATGGAGCACATACACCTGTGATTGATGCCATCATGGGTGTTGTGTCGGGTTTGGGTGATGGGCTGATTGTTGCCTTATGTTGTGCGATATTGTGTATGTACCGTTTGCGTTTGGGTGTGGCAGCAACGGTTGCCTTTATTGTTTCAGGTATCGTCGCACAGCTCATCAAACGGACATGGGATATGCCACGTCCACCTGCGGTATTGGAGCAAGTGCATGTATTGGGGGCAGCCTTGCACTCGCACTCGTTTCCTTCAGGACATGCGACATCGGATGGGGTGATGCTTTTATTGGCATTTTTGATTTGGACATATCGTGATTGGCGAGCATACCTTATGGCATCGTTGTTTTTACTGGCTGCATCGGGGCGTATTTATGGCGGCGTACATTTTCCTGTGGATGTGTTGGTGGGGTTGATGATGGGTATGTTGACGATGTACTTATGTGAGCGTTGGTCAAGGTCATGGCATGTGGATACTTGGCAGAAATCCGCTTGGTGGTGGCGGATTGTGGGGATGATTGTGGTGATTGAAGCCGCAGTGTTGGGTTTGGGTTATCGTATGCAACCCATAACAGCACAAATATTAAGTCTTGCTTTTCCTATATTGGCATTGGTGTTGGTGACCAAATTTTGGCAACGTGTGGTGCATGATGACGGATGATACACAGGTTTATTTCGAATGTTTGGAGCAGTCTGACCGTGTGGAAGGTATTGCCCGTTTGTTGTTACGACGCAACCGTTTAACACCTGCGGTATTGGTTTTATGTCCCGATGATGGTTTTGCAGCGCAGTTGAATGATCGCCTTTGGACGATTCAAAATACATCCTTTTTGGCGCATGGGATTGCAGGCGAGAATATGGATGAAAATACCAAACAGCCGATACTTTTAGCAACCCATATCTGCCAAGATAATGGCGCGAAGGTTCTCATCAATGGTACACTTGAAGTGCCGCCTGAACTGTCGGCATTTGCCCATATTGTTGATTTTGTTGATGCTTGGGATGAACGCTTGACGCAAGCAGCACGCGAACGTTTTAAAACTTACCGTCAATTATCGCTGGAACCAAGCTATTTGCTCACATTGAGCGGGTAGTATTACAAGAAAGTTGATATAAATAGCTCTTCTAAAATTCAAGTAGGCAATGCTCATTTGCGACACGCATTGTATATGCCAGAACTGACTGCATCTGTTTACGATAAGCACGTTCGAAACTTTCAAAAAGCTTTGGAACAGTGTGGTAAAATACCGATGCAAGGCGTTATCATCAGTGATGAGAAAGAGGTTACATAGCATGTATGGCGTCTTGAAAAATAAGACGCCATATGATTCCGCTTTGTTTTGTAAAACCAACGAAAATAGTGCTTGATGTGGAATAAAGTATTTCGGGGGTGACGATGTATTTCAGTCAAACGCGTAACATCAGTTACTTATAGCAGGTGAACTTGAATCATGCCACGTACAGGATCTGTTGTATCAAGCATCACATCCAATTGATCACCCAAACTCAAAGTTTGAGATCCATGGGTTGATACCAAACGATGATGAACATCATCATGGGTATAAGCACTCCCCAAATCATCAACAGACATCGAAGCTTCAGCCAACGAATGTTCCAATTCAAAGAAAATACGGCGTTTACTTAAGCCTGAAATGGTTGCTTGCATGGTTTTACCCACATCTTTGGCATGATATAAAGCTGCCAACATTGCTTGCGTATCCCATTCACCACGTTGCTGTATGCGTTCTTGTGCTGATACATGCAAACCAATACTTTCCAAGCCTTTCCCTGCTTGTGTTTTGTCTGGATTTTCACCACGCAACAAAGCTTTCAGACGGCGATGCACCGTCAAATCAGCATAACGGCGAATCGGACTGGTAAAATGACCATAACACTTATATGCCAAACCAAAATGACCTTGATTATCCGTGGTATATTTGGCTTGTTGCATGGAGCGTAATATCAAGCGGTGTAATACATGGGAATAAGGCTTTCCTTCGGATTTTTCTAACACCTGTTGGACATCCGCAGGTCGTACATCATATTTTTTATGTTGCTTGATATGCAAACCTTTGGGGGCAAGAAAAGTATTCAGTGTTTCAATGGCATCACGTTCTGGGGCTGGGTGTACCCGATAAAGTAGTGAACACTCCTTGCTTTCCATATATTCTGCCACCGCAGTGTTGGCAGCTAACATCAATTCTTCAATCAATTTATGCGCCACATTACGGGGGCTTGAAGCCATATCGGTCACCTGATTATTTTCAAGTACAGCACGAGTTTCAGGTAAATCCAAGTCCAAAGCACCACGCATTTCACGGCATCGTTCCAATACACAAAATAAACGTGCCGCATCTTCGAGCATGGGGCGAATTTTAATCCCTGGTACAGCTTTTTTGTTTCCTTCCTCTAACCACTGGGCAACGTCTGTATACGTAAGTCGTGCATGGGAATAAATAACCGCTTCATACATGCGAGAAGAGCGGCGCTTACCATTGGCATCAAAACGAATTCTTGCCACCATTGCCAAGCGTTTCAGACGAGGGTTTAAGGAACACAAACCATTGGATAATTTCTCTGGCAGCATAGGAATCACACGATCAGGAAAATAAAACGAATTACCTCGCTCTTGCGCCTCTGTATCCAAGGCTGATGAAGCTTGGACATAATGCGCAACATCAGCAATGGCAATCCAAGCCTCAAAACCATCGCCACGCGGTAATACGCAAATCGCATCATCAAAATCACGTGCATCTTCACCATCAATGGTAACAAAAGGTAAGTGCGTTAAATCCATGCGTCCTTGACAGTCTTTTTCTTGAACTTCATCCACAATGCATTCCGCTTCTTGTAAAACATTGGCTGGAAATGATTCACATAAGCTTTGTTCGGCAATCACCAAGTCAATCAAACGGCGCGGTGTTAAATCACTTCCCAAGACTTCCAAAACTTTGGCTTCCAATGGTTGGGAATGACGTTTAATTTCAATGCGCACCCAATCACCATGCTGGGCATCGGCTGATTGCCCCCGTTTAATCAAAATCGCTTGAGGCATTTTACGTGAGCGCGGTTTTACCAGACCCAAATCATCTTGCAGGCTGAATTGACCCACCAACACACTGGCTGCTTCTTTAACTGTACGAATATATTCACCTGATTCGCGCCCGCGCTTAAACACAACACGCACTTCCACTTCATCACTATGCATCAAATGTCGCATTTCTTCATGCGGTAAGAAGACACCTTTTTCACGTCCCACAACATCCACAAAACCAAATCCATCTGGATGCGCTGAAAGCACACCCACCACTTGTTCGACAGCGTGCATGGGGCGGCGAAGATCGTGTTTTTGTGATGTATTGCCACTGTACTGACGCTTTGAAGAATCTTCATCTCGAGCATAGACCTTGCGCCGCCCTGCTTTACTCTTGGAAGCATGATTATTACTTGTTTTTCGTTTTGTGGCTTTATCCCAAGGACTTTCAGCCTTATCATGATTTTGGTGGCGAGATGAATCGCCTGATTTCTGAGTCTTTTTAAAAGGTGACTGACCTTGTTTGTTTCTTGACACTCTTGTACTCCGTTTTATGATGCACTGCCCTATTTATCAGGCTTGCTTTTAGTTTTGATAAGCTTTTGCCGAGATGGCGGAATTGGTAGACGCGCTGGCTTCAGATGCCAGTGTCCTTTTGGATGTGCTGGTTCGACTCCAGTCTTCGGCATCAACCATAAAGAGCCAGTACAGCCCATAAGGGTCTATACTGGCTCTTTAGATTGATATGTAAAGATTTCCCTTGCTTTTTAGTTTAAAGACCTATACTACAAACTTTAAATAATGGCGGACTCAAAGTATAAGTGCAACAGCGATTGAGGTTAAATTGCTGGCATGGGAAAATACTATACACACTTAACGATTGAAGAGCGAAGTTTGATACAAGTGAGTTTGGAACTGGGTCAATCACCAGCTGATATAGCAGG
>JAUZQO010000008.1 GCA_030950925.1 Mariprofundaceae bacterium | reverse complement strand
CACTTTACAACCAAAAAAGTGCCCGCTGTAGCTTTAGGGATCGTCGAAAAATCATTTTCTATCGCTCAGATGTTTAGAATGCAGGTGCTATCAACACCTCACCCATAAATCATATCAAACTCAACTGACCCAGTGCCAACTCAACTGACCCAGTGCCAGCATAACCTTGATGATAGGAGTTGATATATAAACATTCAGCAGCGTGTATGGAGGAGGTACTCAATACAAACAAAATCATGGATATGACAAACTTCATATATACCTCCAAATATGAGGGGGGTACGTTTGATTTTTACCCTATTCTGGCAATTCTGGCAATAAACCTGAAACAAATTCATCAGCATCAAACGGCATCAAATCTTCCAAAAATTCACCCACCCCGATATAACGTATAGGCAAATCATAGGTATCACTTAATTGTAGCACAATGCCACCCTTAGCTGAGCCATCCAACTTGGTTACAATCAAACCTGTTGTGCCTGCCACTTCGCGGAACTTATCCACTTGCACCACAGCATTTTGCCCTGTGCCGCCATCCACGACATGCCAAACTTCATGCGGTGATCCTGCCAATGCTTTTTCAATCACACGGCGAACCTTTGCCAACTCATTCATCAGACCTTTATCGGTTTGCACACGCCCTGCTGTATCAATAATCACCACATCATATTGACGTGCCACACCACGTTGGATGGTATCAAATGCAACAGCGGCTGGATCTGCGCCTTCATGTTGGCGCACCATATCCGCACCTGCACGTTCCACCCACACAGCCAATTGCTCTACAGCTGCGGCACGAAACGTATCGCCTGCACCAATCAATACGGATTTTCCTTGTTGACGGTACATCGTAGCAAGCTTACCAATGGTGGTTGTTTTGCCTGTGCCATTCACACCTATGACCAGCAATACAAAAGGTGGATGATCAGGTTCACATATTGCTTTGGGTTCGGAAAAGCTCTCCATCATGCCACTTTTCAATGTTTCCAATAAATCTTTCTTACTTTTGCGTGTTTTTTCCACCAAACGTGTTGCCAAAGCAGGACCACAATCCGCCATAATCAACGCATCTTCAACATCTTGCCACGTTTCTTCTGAATATGTTTTGGACGAACGCCCTGGAATCAATTGCGCCAAACTATCTCGGCTTCGACTCAAGCCTTTTTTCAATCGTGAAAACAATGAACCCATAACCCTTCTCTCCTCATCTATGCAAACAGTCGCCCATCATGAAGCCCTACAACGGTGGGTCAAATCCATTTGCATCACTTACATCTTCATCGCATGCCTGCCTTGTCCGCGCATATCTTTTACAGGCACACTCACCCTTTGAGATGTGCCATCCTGCCAATGTAATACCAGTGAGACATGGCTTCTCTTCCGAATCGGATATTGCAAGCCCATCAACATCACATGGGCAGCTTTGGGATGAAATAGAAAATCTTGCCCTGATGTTAACACCAGTGATTTCATCATCTGCATATTGCCATCATGCATCACGGTCATGCTTGCTTGAGGTGAAGATATGGACTGCAATATTTTGCTTTGTTCACAGTGGTTACTCAAGGTCATATAGGCTGCGGCGGTGTCGCTCACGGGTGGCGGCAATCGCAACCAAGCACCACTCACTGTAACATCACAGGCTTGCGCACCCGTACTCATCATCACCAGCACCCATACCATACCCCATTGTTTTATAGCCATGTTTTCACCACCTTCGCCACATCTTCTGGCGTACTTTTATCATCCAGTAAGGCCACCAGATGACCTTCTTTGTTCACCACATACAAAAAGTTGGGATGCTGTACAATATAGAATGCTGTATTGGGGTATTCAGGTGTGTGATAACTAAATCGCCATTGTTGGGCAATGACATCCAATTTTTCTCGTGCACCTGTTGCGCCCATAATTTTCGGGCTAAAAAAAGCTGTATAAGCTTTGAGTTTGACTGGAGAATCACGCGCTGGATCAAGGCTAACAAACAAACCTTGCACTTTATTTTGTGATTGCTTATCCAATAAACGCATCCCCGTTGCCATCACATTCAATGTTGCGGGGCAAATATCAGGACAGTGACTATAACCAAAATAAAGCAAGACAACCTTGCCATGAAAATCGGATAACTTGATCGTACCTTGGGCTGTTTTAAGTTGGAAATCACCACCTGTTGTATTTAAATAGCTAGGAACTTCAGGCTTTTGCATCTTAAACGAGAACATCCCAAACAGCAGTAAAAACAATACAAATAAACCGATCCACATCACTGTTTTCATTTATGCCTCCACATACTATATCGCGCACCATTGCAACCCATTCTAGCTCACATGACAAGAAACCCCACTCACTACATTGGTAGAGTTATGAAGCCAATGCTACCCTGCGTGCATGAATCCATCGTTATCCCTCACCCAGTTATCGGCGTTATTTCGGAAAGGATGCAAGCCGCGTAAACAATGGCGCATCGGTACAGAGCATGAAAAATTTGGTTTTCATTGCAACAGTCTCGAACCGCTTGCCTATGAAGGCTATGCAGGCATTGCCCAAGTCCTACAGGGCTTGATGACATTCGGTTGGCAAGCTATTTATGAAAACAACAATCCCATTGCACTGGTGCGTGAGAATGCTTCGATCACCCTCGAACCTGGCGGTCAATTTGAGCTTTCAGGCGCACCGCTGGCAACCATTCATGAAACATACGCGGAAACCCGAAAACATTTTGAAGAGTTGTCCATCATCAACCAAGCCTTGGGCATCAATTTTCTTTGCGTTGGATTCCAGCCCAAATGGTCGCGTGAGGCCATGCACTGGATGCCCAAATCACGCTACACCATCATGCGAAACTATATGCCCAAAGTAGGTAAATTTGGTTTGGATATGATGACCCGCACTGCCACCATTCAAGCCAACCTCGATTTTTCTTCCGAAGAAGATATGCGGCGTAAGCTCCGTATTGGTTTTTGCCTGCAACCCTTGGTCACAGCTTTGTATGCCTCCAGCCCCTTTAAGGATGGTCAACCCACTGCTTACTTATCCACACGTGCTGCCGCTTGGTTGGATACCGATAGCGCACGGACAGGTATTCCAGCCTGTGTTTTTAACGATGACTTTGGCTTTGATGATTGGAGTGAATATTTATTGGATATTCCCATGTATTTTGTCATGCGAGATGGGGAATATGTGGATTGTTCAGGTGAAAGTTTCCGCGATTTTCTTGAAGGAAAACTTCCCCAACTTCCCCAACAATATCCCACAATGGATGATTGGGAACTTCATAGTTCCACAGCCTTCCCTGATGTTCGTTTAAAACAATTTATTGAAATGCGTGGTGCTGCTGGCGGCGATTTAGCTTGGATTACAGCCCTTCCCGCTTTGTGGAAAGGGCTTTTATATGATGCTCAAACACTGGATAAAGTCTGGGCATGGATTGAAGATTGGAGCCATGATGACGTGGTGTCATTGGGCAAAGTCGTACCTGATCTGGCACTTCAAACACCTTTTCAAAACACCCATGTTCAACAGTTGTGTGAAACCATGTTGGCACTGGCGGAGGAAGGTTTGCAACGTTTGAATATCTGCAATGCTTTGGGTAACGATGAATCATTGTATTTATCAGCGTTGAAAAAATCTTTAGCCGCCAAACAAACACGCGCAGATCAATGGCTGCATGCCTACCATCATACATGGGGGGGAAGTGTCGATCCAATATTCAAAGAAGCAATCATACCAAGCTTTGATTCAATCACTTGACTGAACTCAAGCACATTACAATCAGGGTCTCGGCAAAAAAGTGCTGCACGGCCTGATTGACTGCGTGTAAAATCAATGCCTGATTTTTCGAGTTTTTCGGCAAGGTTTTGAATATCATCCACAGCAAACGCCAAGTGATAATCGCGCCCACCATGGGCTGGGCGTGTGCAATCTTGATAAGGATTATCCACTTGCATCAAGTGTAGTTGCTGACCTCCTCCCAATTGATAAAAAACACCTGTAAAGCCCAAGTCGGGGCGAACATCACGTTGAAACCCCAAAATTTCTTCATAAAACTGTGTCGCAACTGTTAAATCTGAAATAATTAGACTGGCATGTAATAAACGCATCGCTGCTCTCCCTTACATTGTGTTATTTCGCACCATCGCTATATTCTGCACAAATTTCAAGCTGGATAGGAGTCGTTATGTTTGGATTAGGACCGATGGAACTGATTTTAATTCTTGTCATTGTGATTGTTCTTTTTGGTGCCAAACGTCTCCCCGCTATTGGTGAAGGTTTAGCCAAGGGTATTCGTAGCTTTCGCACCAACATGAATGATGACGATAAAAATAGCACCCAAAAAACCGATGAAAAAGAACGTCAAATTCACTAAGCGATTTTCACATTATGCCTGATATTGGTTTTTTAGAACTGTTGGTTATCGGTGCCATTGCCTTTTTAATTTTAGGACCTGAACGCGCACCTGAATTTTTCGCACAAATGGGTCGGATGGTGCGTCAAGGGCGTGGCTGGATTGGTGATGTAAAACGTCAAATTGAGCAAGAAACTCAGGCTTTAAAAGAGCCACTTCAAGAAACCAAGGATGCCCTGGATGATGGCATCAGTAGCATTGATGTTAGCCTCAAAAAAAACAATGACCCAACAACAAAACACGACTAACGAAGCTTCTATTCTTACCCACCTTCATGAACTGAGGCGGCGTTTTCAAATCGCTATCATTGCTTATGTTGTGGGAGTCATGGTGCTGATGAACTTTTCCAGTGTTATTTTTGATTTTATGGCGATTCCATTGCGCTCTGCCTTACCCCCTCACACCCCACTTGTATTTCTCAATGCCCCCGATGTGTTTTTTACCTATTTAAAAATCGCCTTGGTACTGAGTATTTTTGTCACTGCTCCCATCACTTTTTACCAAGTTTGGGCTTTTATTGCACCAGGATTATACAAGCATGAACGAAAACTTTTTTTAGGCTTTTTTATATCCAGTTTGGTATTGTTATTTTCAGGGGCAGCTTTTGCATTTTATGCGGTATTCCCCATGATTTTTAGCTTTTTCCTAAGTTTCTCAAGTGAGACCATTCAAGCCATGCCTGCCATCAAAGAATATTTAACCTTGGTTCTTAAGCTTTTGTTCGCATTTGGTATCAGTTTTCAAGTGCCTATTATTGTTATTGCACTGACCCGCTTAGACATCATGGATGTCGATAGCCTCGCCGCCAAACGCCGCTATGTGATCGTGTGGGCATTTATTTTCTCTGCCATTTTAACACCGCCCGACATTATCTCTCAGGTCATGCTTGCCATTCCGATGTATATATTGTTTGAAGCGGGGATTTGGGTGGCACGCTGGATGGAGTCCAAGCCCAAACTCACAGATGCCTAAACAAACCAAATCACGCATCGCCATTTATGCTGGCACATTCGACCCCATTACCTTGGGGCATATGGATGTGGTTCGGCGAGGTCTGAAACTTTTCGATCAACTGGTCATTGGTATTGCTGAAAATCCAAAAAAATGTCCCATGTTTGATTTGGATACACGCCTCAGCATGGTCAATGAATCATTGTGTGGTGAAAAAAATATCAAAACAGTTGCCTTTAAAGGTCTACTGGTGGATTTGGCGCATGAACATGGAGCGATTGCTTTGTTGCGCGGTTTAAGAGCCGCCTCCGATTTTGAATATGAATTTCAAATGGCAAGCATGAACCGTCACTTGGATAACAATATTGAAAGTGTCTTTGTCATGGCTCGCGAAGATTATACCTTTGTTTCCTCCAGCTTTATTCGTGAAATTTCAAGCATGGGGGGTGATGTTTCATCCTTGGTTCCGGCACCTGTTTTACAACGTTTGAAAGCTTAGCTGCTTAGCCACCCTGGTGGATGAGTTCAAGGCTCCATGGGTCCATCTAAAAAAATTAAATCATCCCAAATATGGGTGGCTTGTTGATCCGCATCACGAAAACGTAAGTTTTGCTGGTGAGGTACCATGCGATGGGGGCGACCATAGCTGTCTTCTTGCACATCCATGCCTTCATCCGCAGATAAAATAAGCAAATCATCTTCCAACAATAAATCAGTCACTTCATAGGCCTTACCCATATAACGCACACGCCGACCAATCAGGTTTCGAAGTTTTTGCTCATCATTCCACTGCATACCTTCTTCTACTGCTGTCATCAACAACTCCATTTCCACCCATCATTTATAGCATGATTGTTGGCATATTTCTTACAAAAGTCTATGCCAACGTACACATCTATACTGACGTTTATCTTGCTTTTGTATAACCCTGATGATCGGAAGCAGGGTATGAATCAAGAGGGCACACCTGAAAAACCAAATATTGATGGGTGTGATGTGGGTAACTCGAGCCCAGTTCCAGTCAATCAGGGATAAACTGAACCGTTACAAATTTTCTTGTATGGTTGAGTCACACAGCTTTGTGTTACGCTTCCGCCATGTCCTCTCAGCATATTCTACCCAAAGCTATTCTTCTTGATCGTGATGGTGTCATCAATTTCGATTCACCCGATTACATTTTAACCCCCGAACAGTGGCTCCCTATTCCTCACAGCTTGCAAGCTATTGCCCTACTTAAAAAATATCATATCAAAGTTGGTTTGGTTAGTAATCAATCCGCGCTAGGGAGAAAAAAAATTAGCCCAAATATTTTTCAATCGATTCATAGCAAAATGATACAAGATATTGAAGCCAAAGGCGGCTGTTTGGATCATATTGCCTATTGCCCCCACCATCCTGATGATGGCTGTACATGTCGCAAACCTTTGGTCGGTATGATTCAAGCTTCCTTGAAAGCATTTGATTTAAGCAATGCGCCCGAATCAGTGATGATGATTGGCGATTCTTTACGAGATGTTCAGGCTGCTGTGGCTGGCGGTGTGAAGCCTATCTTGGTACAAAGTGGCTATGGAGATGCAGATATGATTTTGAAAAAATCACAAGACATTGCGCCATCCATTCAAGTATTCCCCAATTTATGGGCAGCTATCACATCTATTTTAAGGGCATATCCATGCTCATAATGCGTTCCCTATTCTTTAACATCACCTTTGCCCTGTTGACGGCAATATTCTCCATATTGGTCTGTTTATCACGCCCTTTCGGGTATAAAGCATCATGGTTTTGGGCAAAAATGTGGGCGCATTCTGTACTCACCAGTTTACGCATGGTTTGTGGCATTCATATCCATATTGAGGGTCAAGAAAATTGTCCACAAAAAGCCTGTGTCGTCATGGCAAAACATCAATCGGCCCTTGAAACCATCGCCATGCCCATGTTGATTCCACCCTATGTGTGGATTTTGAAACGGGAATTGTTTTACATTCCATTGTTTGGCTGGGCATTGTGGGTCTTGGATGCCATTGCCATTCGGCGCGGCAACCCAAGGGAAGCCATCAAACAAGTCAATACCCAAGGCATTCAGTTCCTTCAGCAAGGCAAATGGGTGGTTATTTTTCCCGAAGGTACGCGCTCCAAAGTCGGCACTGCAGGTGATTACAAACCTGGCGGCATTTCATTGGCACAAAAAGCCAATGTTGGCATTTTGCCCATGGCCCACAATGCTGGTGCATATTGGTCTAAACAGGCATTCATCAAAAAACCAGGCACAGTGACGGTTCGATTCTTACCATTTATTTCTGCACAAGACGTTCAAGATACCAAACGAAGCGAATTGATGACCCAACTTCAACAGGAAATTGAACAACACAGCCTCGAACTCGCCCAGCGCTCTAAAAGATAATAAAACATATTACGTTTTCTTTGCAGGGCGACGACGCGGTCGTCTGGCAGGCGTATGTTTATGGTGTGCTGTTGTACCCTGCCCATGTTTCACAGCTCTATCTTCATGCTTCATGCCTTCGGCTGTGGCTTTGGCATGCGTGGGTTCGCCGATTTTCAAAGCCGCTTCATCCACATAAGCCACGGGAATCGCATGCTTGATATAAGCCTCAATATCAGCAAGACCAAAACAAAAGCGTTCACAGGCAAATGAAACCGCAGTACCTGTGCTTCCAGCACGTGCTGTCCTACCAATACGATGCACATAATTTTCTGCATCTTCGGGTAAGTCATAATTGAACACATGACTTACGGCGTCCACATGAATCCCGCGACTGGCAACATCCGTTGCCACCAATAATTGCAATTTTCCATCAGTGAAATCACTTAAAATACGCATACGCTTCTTCTGACGTACATCACCCGATAAAATACCCACCTTAAAACCATAGCGCGCCAATTGCCGCGCCACTTTCTCACCATCTCGCTTTTCATTGATAAAAATCATACCGCGTGAAACTTGATCTTCTCGCAATAAATGAACCAGCAGTGGGAATTTTTCCTCCATACCCGTATGGTAAAGTGATTCGGTGATACCTGAAGCCGTTATATCACCCTCTTCTGCTTGAAGTTTCTCAGGATTATTCATGTGTTCATAGGCAAGTTCCATCACCCGATGCGAAAGTGTCGCTGAAAACAACAAGGCTTGGCGTTCATTGTATTTGGGCAAACGGCGCAACATAAAGCGAATGTCTTTGATAAACCCCAAATCAAACATGCGATCCGCTTCATCCAAAACCATTATTTCCGTATGGTTCAAGCGATAACAACCCTTTTTAAGGTAATCAATCAAACGCCCTGGTGTTCCAATCAGTACATCCACACCCTCATCAAATGCTTTGCGTTGTTTTTCATAGTCCACCCCACCATACACGGTATGAACTTTTAAATTCGTATATTTCCCTAATTTCACTGCATCTTGTCCAATCTGAATCACCAACTCACGTGTCGGCGCAATCACCACCGCGCGTGGATGTTGAGGTGTTCGACCTTTCTTGGCTTCATAACTCAATAAACGATTGAAAATACTGATTAAAAAAGTCGCCGTTTTGCCCGTACCAGTACGCCCTTGTCCAGCAACATCTTTACCTGACAAGGTCAATGGTAAAGCAATGTGTTGTACGGCTGTTAATTCCTTATAGCCCAAATCATCAATGGCTTGTTGTAAGTTTGAAGGGAGATTGAGTTCAGAAAAGGTGGTTGTATGCATGGGCGGATAGTTTAATCTTAACATAGACCATTGTCATGAAGCATTGAAATACTTAGGCTGCGCAGCCTCTTAAAGGGCTCATGGCGCAATTGGTTAGCGCTACCGGCTCATAACCGGTTGGTTCTAGGTTCGAGTCCTAGTGAGCCCACCATATAACAAAATCAGCAAGTCCAAGTTAAGCCTGTAATCCTAGTGTTTGCAGGCTTTTTTGTTGCTTTATTGTCTCGCCTACTATCAGGTAATTGCAGTACATAGCATATAAGTGTACGGTACAGATTGCAGTACATGAAAAGCTTGTACGGTACACGGGGTATTTATGGCATACATAACCAATCCAATGAAATTAAAATCACTAAAAGTACCTAATGGACAAAAGCAGCTAAGACAGCCCGTAGGTGATGGTTTGTATCTATTGGTAAGGTCAACAACTAAATCATGGCGATGGGACTATAGGCTTGCAGGAAAACGAGATACCGTATCATTAGGCAGCTTTCCATCTATATCACTTAAACAAGCCCAAGTATTATTGGCAGATGCAAAAGCCTTGCAAAAGAATGGAATCAATCCGCGTGTGAATCAACAACAGATAAAAAAAGAAAACCTAGCCAAAGCAGCAGCAAAGGAAGCGCAGAGCCTAGAAGATGCCAACACGTTCAAAGCAATATCGGCGTTGTGGCTCAAAAAGCATGAAACCGAATGGGCGAACTCACATTACTTAAAGCAGGTGAGCCGCTTAGATCGTCATGTACTGCCAGCCATAGGTGATAAACCCATGAAACAGATTGAACGCGAAGACATAACAGCCTTTCTTTTGTTGATTGCTGGAGCAAGCAAACATGACACCGCTAAACGATGTGGGCAGATTGTAGTGGGTGTATTTGATTATGCTTTCAATACAGGTTTAGTTGATTCAATCCCTATCGGTAACTTAAACAAAGTATTGCCCAAAGCTGTATCGGTTAAAATGCCTGCTATAACAGACCCAAAAGAACTGGGCGGACTGCTTCGGGTGATTGACACTTATCAGGGGCATATCACAACCAAGGTAGCGTTGAAATTATTACCCTATTTAGCTGTGCGTGGTGGTGAGTTTCGCCATGCTGAATGGGTGGAGTTCGACCTTAATAATGCACTGTGGACAATCCCAGCCCACCACAGAAAGCTGAAACGTGCAGATCAACAAGACCCTAACAATGTACATTTGGTGCCATTATGCCTACAGGCAGTGACATTGCTTAATGAGTTAAAGCAATACAGCCAAGGAAAATATTTGTTTGCATCCATAAGAACAAACGCCCGACCCATGAGTGAAAATACAATCAATGCAGCACTGGCATATCTTGGTTACAAAGGCAGGCATTGTGGGCATGGCTGGAGATCTGCATTCAGTACGTTGATGAATGAACAAGGTTTCAATGCAGATGCTATTGAATTACAGCTTGCCCATGTGTTGAAAGGCGTGCGTGGCAGATATAACCGTGGCGAGTATTTGGAAGAAAGAACGCGAATCATGCAGTACTGGGCGGATTATCTGGATGGGCTGCGTGATGGTGCAACAGTGATACCTATCAACAGGGTAGCTTAACCAGTTGGCAGGGCTAGACGGTAGGGATTGATCCCCTTGCCGCGTGGGTACACACCGCCCTTCTAGTCCTCGCCTTTTTTTATTATAAGGTGGTGAGGTGGTTGGATGGATGAACTAAAACAACGCATACAAAAGTTTCAGCAATGGCTTGAAACAGCAAGTGAAACCCAACGCGAGCAAGTGTTTGAAAAGTTAGATTATACCTACCGCAATGGTGGGGTGGCTATTGGACAAAAATTTTTACACCACAAGCTGGATGAAAATATATGCCAAATTGATAGCCCTGATTTTGTGAAATATGTCAATGCTCACATCATGAAAGGTTTGCAAGACATCCCCTTTTTTACCGCCTACCATTTTGATGGAAAGAAGTTACAAGCCAGAGTTGATAAAGCAGCCAAAGCATTAGGGCAATGGTGCGATACCTTCGAGGGCTTAGACCAAGCTGCATATCAAGCAGATGTACTAACACAGCATGGCTGGGCAAAAAAAGGCTACAAAAACACATCTTTCAATATCCGTGTGGCATATACCATATTATCCGCATATTTACCCATTCGAGGGCATGAAATAGTAGATACTGGGCGTAATTCAGCATACCAACGCACCCCATCGCTATTGATTCAAGAAATACTACATGTTAAAAAATACCAAGTAGATAAAGCACTTACGGGTATTAAACGCTTAAACGATTCTTGAAGGATGTATTGAAAAGAACCCTTAAATAAGTTTTTAGCGTTTCAGGGCACTTTTTCACCAATTACACGCAATTCCTCAAAGTTCCTCGCATGACGTGCATCTAGCACAAGTGAGGCTTAGATATGAAGAACTATCAACGAGTAAAAGGTTTAGCTGAAACACTGCATGTTTCACAATCGACCGTCTGGAGGTGGGTAGCTGATGGTTTGCTCCCTCAACCATTCAGACCAACCAAGCGTACTACGCTTTTTGATGTGGATGAATGTCAAGCAGCTTTGGATAAAATGGCAGGGGCTGCAAAATGAAAAAAGCCACCTCATTACAAGGCAGCCTTTCACATAACAGTGAAGCCAATAATACAAAGCATATTGACAAATGCAAGCCGAGTTCACTAAACTTGGCGAAGGGCTTCGAAACCCTTAACGCGGTAACCATGACCGTTATTCATGGTTTTTTTGTGCCTGTAAGAAACCTATTTCTTCGGGTGTTGTCAGAAATACAAAACCCTTTCGGGGGAAATACTGTCAGCCGTTCGTTAGCGGTTCGAAGCACCCGATACCTAATGGTATCAATTCGAAAAATTAACGGAGGCACTTCCCATGCCTAATTCAACAGTACAAAACCCAAAACAAACAAACCCCTTCCAGCCTTTCGGCGATGGTGTTCGCATTGGTGTTGTTGCTTATGCAGAAGGGGATCAGGCACTTGCCGCAAACCTTGCAGACTTGTGCGCCCTGCATCGTGTTAATTATGCAACAGCGACGCATCTTGAATATCCTAATGGCTCTATAGCCATGTTAAACCCTAAGTCCCACGGCGTTGCAGGTGACTTATATTTATCAGAGTCAGCTTATGGCGTGTTTATG
>JAUZQO010000075.1 GCA_030950925.1 Mariprofundaceae bacterium | reverse complement strand
AAGCACTTTACAACCAAAAAAGTGCCCGCTGTAGCTTTAGGGATCGTCGAAAAATCATTTTCTATCGCTCAGATGTTTAGAATGCAGGTGCTATCAACACCTCACCCATAAATCATATCAAACTCAACTGACCCAGTGCCGCATTTTTGGGCTCGAGGATATTTTTGTGCGACAGTAGGTCAAATGACGGAAGATATGATTAAGCAGTATTTGGATCATCACTTTGAGCCAAACCCGAACGAGGAATTCAAAATGGAGCCTGAATAAGACGCGTCGTTTAGTCGACGCGTATCAGGTCTTTCAGACCGTAATACAAACCCACCAGCTTTAGCTGGTGGTTGTTTAGTCCCGTTTCAGCTGCCAACAATTCATGCCATGCCATTTCACGACCTTGATCATAGGTCATGCTTAAACGCTTTTGGGCATCAATACGGTTAAGGACATAGGCAAAACCTTGCTCGACATCTTTGACCGTCGCAGAGTCTAATTTAACCTCAATCGCTGTTGCACTTATACTTTGAGTCCGCCCATCATTACAACAACTGGCTAAAAAAATGTAAAAATGTAAATGACACTTATGACTTGAATGAAGGTGTTGGTCGAGAGCACCATACACATATCACGACCCATGACTAAGGTCTGTAAATCTTGCAGAGGCTCGTAGGACTAGAGACGCAGCAAACGAATTGTTGCACCAAGGCATCAAGCCAAACAAACAGATAAACGAAAATATATCGAATATGCTTAGAAAAGTGGTGGCAGGGCATTGCCGCATCAGCCTGTGAGGCGGATAAAATAACAACCACGATGAAGCAGGAAGCGCATGCGGTTTAACAACCCAAGGAATCCTCATCCTTTAGGATGGAGAGGATGTCAAGATTCAGTGTTTTTTTTATGTGCTTTATAATACTTGACCTAAATACTAGGTTTTATAATATCTCGCCTTGATATGGTCATTTTAGTATGGATTTACCCTTTAAATTGTCATCCTCGCGAAGGCGGGGATCTATCACTTTCAATAGATACTCGATAAAAGCATTCGAGCATGACGTGGCAACTTCATGATTAAAACACTATATATGGTACCTTGGGTGGTATTTCGTTAGGAGTATATATGCGATTAACAAGTAAAGGACGCTATGGCGTGTCTGCAATGGTGGATTTAAACAAACATGGGGCGGAACACAACCCTGTGACTTTGGCGGCGATTTCCGAGCGTCAGTTTATATCCTTGTCTTATTTGGAGCAGTTGTTTCGTGCTTTAAGATTGGGTGGTTTGGTGCGTTCCATTCGTGGGCCTGGCGGCGGTTATCTACTCACCCGCCCTGCTGCTGAAATTACCGTGGCGGATGTTATTCGTGCTGTGAATGAACCGATTCGAACGACCATGTGTGAAAATGCGATTCGCGGTTGCCATCGTGGTAAACGCTGTGATACGCATCAACTCTGGGATGCCATGGGACAATATATTTACCGTTTTTTGGATGCAGTGAATATCCAAATGGTTTGTGATAAAGGTGTGGATTTGGAGCGTTTAGAGTTTGCTCCCATGGCAGATTATGTGTCGCCAGCGACTGAAATAAAAGAAGTGGTAATGACACAGCGGTGAAGTATTATTTTGATTATAACGCCACATGTCCGATGTTGGATGTGGCTTTGGATGCATTTTGTTGCACGGCTAAACAGGCTTCAGGCAACCCTTCAAGTATGCACTGGTCGGGGCGTGCTGCAAGGCGAGCTTTGGATGATGCCCGTGATACCATTGCCCATGCTTTGAATATCGAATCGGGTTCGTTGATTTTCACCGCAGGTGGCACTGAAGCCAATAACATGGCGATTTATGGAAGTTTGATGCGTGCCAGGCAAGGCAATGTGGTGGTTTCAGCCATCGAACACCCATCGGTGTTAGAAACTGTTGAACATTGGTGTAAGCACTTTGGGCATGACTTAAACGTGATTCGGCCTAACCGTCAGGGGTTGATGGATGCTAAGAAATTTTGTGCGGCTTTGAATGAAAAAACGGTGTTTGCCAGCTTGATGTGGGCCAACAATGAAAGTGGTGTGATTCAACCTGTGCATGATATAATCAAGGTATGTCGTGAACGTGAGATTCCATGTTTGATTGATGGCGTGCAGGCACTGGGAAAAATTGCTACCGATGTCAAAGCTTTGGATGCAGATTTCGTATCCTTTTCAGCGCATAAGATTGGTGGTGCGAAAGGTGTGGGTTTATTGGTTGTACGGCGCGGTTCTGCTTTGGAGCCTTGGCTTTTGGGTGGTGGGCAAGAACGCGGACGACGTTCTGGTACAGAGAATGTTCCAGGTGTGGTGGCATTTGCAGCAGCTTTGGGTGTGATCGATTATGCATGTTGCGCCCATGTTCGTGATGATTTTGAGCAGTACCTCACATCATTGATGCCAGATGTGACAGTGCATGGTGATAAGGCTGAACGCGTTGCGAATACGAGCATGTTTACCGTGCCAGGCATGGATGGTGAAACCTTGTTGATGCAATTGGATTTGGCGGGGTTTGCGGTGGCCTCAGGCTCTGCATGTTCTTCTGGTAAGCGAGAACCTTCGCATGTATTGCGCGCCATGGGTGTCGATGACCGAGCGGCACGGAGTTCATTGCGTGTCAGTTTTGGTTTGGAACACAGCCAAGAAGATGCACATGCCTTGGTGGATGAACTGGTGCGAATTCGTGCTTTATTAAGAAAAATGGCGGGGCGGTAAAATATGACAAACATAGATATTACATTAACCGATGCAGCCGAACAACAAATGCAAAGTGTGTTAAAAGACTTGGGGAAAACAGCACTTCGCTTATCGGTGCGTGAAGCGGGTTGTTCGGGGCTAGAATATGTCTTGGAAGATGTGAATGAGGCATATGATGCTGATTTAAAACTAAAATTGGATGGTTTTTCCTTGTTTTTGGATCAAGATTCTTACCAAAAAGCCTTGGTGGGTTTGAATATTGATTTTCAAAAAGACGCATTATCATCGGCTTTCGTCTATGATAACCCCAATAAAAAAGGTGAGTGTGGTTGTGGTGTTTCGTTCACCATTTAATGGCTAAACCCCAGCAGGAGTGACCATGATACATGTATTACTTTCTATTTCAGGAAAAGACAGAGCAGGCATTGTGCGAGATGTCGCAGAGTCTTTGGTCAATATTCAAGCCAATATTGAAGATTCATCAATGACTGCCTTGCGTGGACGTTTCACCATGATGTTGATTGTACATCTCAATGATGCTTCGGATATGGGTGAGTTAAAAGCGACCTTGGCTGAACTGGAACAACGCACCGCTTTGACTGTACAATCGCAAGTCCTATCTGAAGATGAAGTGCAACACCTCTCCCCAGAACCTGATTGTGTGATTACTGTATCAGGGGCAGACCAAGCGGGGATTGTGTATGCTGTGAGTGATGTATTGGCAGATGTTGGTGCTTCGATTGTGGATGTTTCAACCCAAGTTCGCAGCACCGATGGGGGTGATATATATATGATGGCACTGGAAGCTGTAAGCCAAGGTCGCAGTGAGTTGTTGACTTCCCGTTTGCAAGATACAGCCCGTCAACTGGGTGTGGAGATTCAATTGCATGATCTAGCTAGCGATATTTTGTAAGCGGCGATCATGATGAAGGTTCTTCAACATCCCCATGCTGTGTTACGAAAAATCGCGGAAGAAGTTCATGATTTTAATGATGTTCTTTTAGCACTCTGTGAATCCATGCGACATTTGATGCAAGAAGGTACTGGCGGTGTTGGCATAGCTGCCCCGCAATTGGGTGTATCCAAGCGTGTGGTGGTGGTGGATTGTTCATTGGGGAAGCATCCGTGTAAAAATCATGGTTGTTTGACGATGGTGAATCCTCTTATTCTCGAACAATCGGGGAAATTATTGGGGCGTGAAGGTTGCTTATCTGTACCTGATTGGGTGGCAACGGTGCCGCGTTCTAAAAAAATCACCGTGCAATATCAGAATGAATGTGGCGAACCTCAGGTGTTAAAGACCTCTGCTTTTGAAGCACGAGTGATTCAACATGAAGTGGATCATTTGGATGGTGTTTTGTTCATTGATCGCGTGTTATCCACCCATGATTTGGTACGTCGTATGTGATGATGGCGGAAGCTTTGCTTGTATCATGCATGCCATGAATTTTGGAGCTTTGTTATGTCCCGTTATTTCTTTGTCTTGATGTTGTTTTTCTTGCCTGTATCAACTTGGGCCAATGATGTGGATATGAAACATCTGAATCCATTACTGGATGGCATCATGAAGCCTCATCGTGTATTGATTGATATTCGTAGCAAGCATTCCGATGGCGAACATGATATGTCAACCTTGATTGCCTTGGCAGAAAAACGCGGTGTGGAAAGTATGGCGTTTACGGAGCATGACCGTTTTTCAATTCGTTTTGGTATTGATCCTATTCCTCAATGGTTGGGCTATAGTCAACAGCACCCCTCACTTTATACAACAGGCTTGATGGCATTTTTTGATGATTTAAAAAAGCAGCGTTTACAGCATCCTGAGATACAATTATTTGGCGGTACTGAATCAATACCAGGCTATGATTGGACAGGCATACCTTTTCAGAATTTAGTATTGCACAATGTTGAGCGGCATATGATTTCCTTGGGCATTGAAAAACCAGAGCAAGTCAAAGGTTTGACCAGTTATGATTTGAGTTATGGCTTGGGTGATCGCACGATTTCTTTAAGCTTTTGGTGTGCACTCATGTTTATCTCGGTGATGTTTTTTTTGTTAAAGCGAAAGCGAGGTATGGCATTGTTGATGGTAGCATCCATGACAGCCTTTTTAGCCACATGGCTGATGAAACCCAAAGTTGATATTGATGCTGCGTGGATTGAAAGTGCCAAAAATCAAAGCTTATTCACCATTTGGACACATCCAGGTACCCTGTCTGGTGTACGCTCAGGCCCTTTGGGCGTGCAGTTGGATACGCCGCCTTATAGCCAGCGTGTGTTTGAAGAACCCACGGCTGATGCATTTGCTGCCGTCTATGGTGATACGGATTTAAACACACTGGCAGGTGGCTTATGGGATCGCTATTTGATGGATTATATGCATGGGTATCATGCCAAACCAATATGGGCTGTGGCAGCTGGTGACTTTCACGCGGAAGGTCAGTCAGGCGAGTATTTGGGTAATTTTCCGATGGATGTATGGAGTGAAGATGCCAAGCCTGTGCATGTATTGGAAGCATTGCAGGCAGGGCATATGGTGGCATGGGGCATGGGGCAACATGATAATATTGCGGTGAAAGTGTTGTTTTTGAAAGATTCCGCAGGACACATCTTGCAAGTGGGCGATGAGGGATGGGTGAAAAGCCCAGTCCAAGTGGTGGTTGCCTTGCAAGAACACATAAAACGCCCATCATTGGTGCAGAGATTGCAAGGGCAGTGGATTGTGGATGGGCATACAGTGGAGAAGGTAGGGCTTCGTGTGGATGCTAAACCTACTGTTGTGAGTTTGCCTTTAGAAAAGGGGGTGCATGTGATTCGTTTTCAAATAAAACAAGGTGTCAGGCTTGTCGCCAATCCATTTTTGGTACATGTCGAATGAAGTTGATTACCATCCATCAACCCAATTATTTACCGTGGTCTGGTTTTTTTCATAAATGGATGATGTCAGATGTGTTCATTATTTTAGATACGGTTCAATATCATAAGAATGAATGGCAAAATCGAAACCGCATCAAAACACGGCAAGGTGCCCAGTGGTTAACCGTTCCCGTGACTTACCGCTTCCCTCAAACCATCCAAGAAGTGAATATTGCCCCTCAACCTTGGGCGAGAAAGCAAATGGCTGCGGTGGAACAGGCGTATGCCAAATCGCCTTTTTTTCAAGATTACTACCCTTCATTACAGGTATTATGGCAGCAACCTTGGGAAAAAATATCTGATTTGAATGTGGCAGTGATTCGCTTACTGGGTGATATGCTTGGTTGTGATGCGCCCTTGTTGTTGGCATCTGAAATACGGACACACTCGGATGATCCCACGCAACGTTTGATTCAATTATGCCAAAAGGTGCATGGAACGGCCTACCTTTCAGGCAGTGAAGGACGCAGCTACTTACAACAAGATGTGTTTGATAAGGCAGGCTTAGAACTATATTTTCAAGCGGTACATCCGCCAGTTTACCCGCAATTGCACGGTGATTTTATTCCCTATTTGACGGCATTGGATGTGTTGATGAATATTGGAGATGAAGCGAAAGATGTGATTTGGGAGATGGGGGGTAAAGTTCGATGAGCAAGCAAATAAACATCAAAAAAACACGTATAATTTTGGCTTTGGCTCCACATCCTGATGATTTGGAAATTGGTTGTGGTGGCACCTTGGCAGAGCATGTAGAGCGTGGGCATGAGGTGCATGTCTTTATTGCGACCTTTGGCGATGTCGGAGGGAGCGGAGAGATGCGTAAAGCTGAACAAGAAGCTGCTTCTCATATTTTAGGGGTGAAAAAAATCCATTGGGGTGGTTTTTCAGATACCAAACTGCCGCAACTCACACAAAACTTAATGGATGCATTAGAAGATCTGATTGCTGAAGTGAAGCCCGATACGGTGTACGTCAATTATGCTGAAGATACGCACCAAGATCATCGCACCTTAGCACAAGTCGCGCGTTCTGTAACGCGTTATATTCCCAATGTTTTATGCTATGAAACACCATCATCGATGAATTTTGAACCCAGCTTATTTATGGATATTCATGATGTCTTGAGTCATAAAATCCGAGCATTAGAAGCCCATGCTTCACAAGTGGAAGCGACCCATGTGACCTTGAATATTCTTGAAATCGCGTTGGCAACGGCGCGTTTTCGTGGTGTGCAAGGAAAGCTTTCATGTGCTGAAGCGTTTGTACCTGTCAGAATGCGTCTTTAGACATCTGTTTTATGATTCCTCATTCTTGCCCATCATTTGATGATAGGTTTATCCATGCTGTGACAGATGTGCTGCGTTCGTCATATACGGCTGAGGGCGAACAATCGCGTCAATTGGAACAACAAGTTCTAACTCAATGCAATCAGCCTGATGCTGTCGCCGTAGATTCAGGTAGCAGTGCTTTAATGTTGGCCATTCGAGCCTTGCAAACGCAACAAACGATACAAAAGGTGGGGATTCCAGCCTATGCCTGTGCCTCGTTATGGTTTGCAGTTCGTGCAGCGGGCTGTACACCCGTGTTGATGGACTGCGGGGAAGATTTGCGTTTGGATGTGGATCATGCTTGGAAGCTTTCCCCAACATTGGATGCAGTCATTCTGGTGCATCCTTTTGGTATGGTAGAACCCTTGATTGCAGAAGCATGGGATTGTCCCATCATTGAGGATATGGCACAAGCAGCAGGGGCTATATTTCAAAATCAAGCTATCGGCAGTTTTGGTGATATAAGCATTGCATCCTTTTATGCAACAAAACCATGGGGTGGTGCATATGGTGGCATGGTGCTGGGTTCGCATGAGATATGTCATACTGTGCGTATGATGAGTCATCCTGATAATGTGAATTTATCCATGCCCTATGTCGGACATCATCAACTGTCCAATGTCCATGCGGCATTGGCATTGACCCGTTTGCAATATGCGACCCATGAAAAAAAAGGGCGACATCAACTGATGCAGTGGTTGGATATGACCTTGCCCGAATCATTACAACAAAGTATTGCTCATCGAAAACAAGGTAATGCCTTCCGCTATATTGTACGCATTGATGGTGATGTCGATATATGTTTACAAGCCTTACACGCTGAAGGGATTGCTGCTGCACGACCTGTTCAACTGCCGTTATCTTATGCGGGTGAAGCTGTGTTATGTGGTGCTAAAAAAGCGTGGGAAAACTGTGTCTCCCTGCCTGTTTTGCCCGATATGAGCAGCGATGAATATGCAACGTATGCCCAAGGACTATCCGTATGTTTCCCTTGATAGATCATCAAGGCTTTCGTTTGTTGCTTTTAAGTGCGGGCTTATTGTTGGCATATCCATGGGATCTTCAAGGCTTGATGACGCATGGTTTGATGTTGTTGATGGCATCGCTGTTGATTACCGTAGGATTGATGCCCTTTGTGATTATCTTAGCCCACAAGGTTGGGGCATTGGATATTCCTGATGGTGGTCGTCGCTTGCATCGTCAAATAACACCGCGTATTGGCGGGGTAGCCGTAATTTTGGCTGCGAACATCACACTTTTTCTTAATTTTAATTTTTCCTTAGAACTTAAAGGCGTGGTTATATCTGGGTTGATGGTGGCAAGTTTATCATTTTGGGATGATGTTAAAGAAATTTCAGCATCGATTAAACTTATAGGACAATTTTTTGCGGTGATGGTGTTGATAGTTTGCGGGGTACATGTGGACTTTGCACCTGATGTATGGTGGGGCGAAGGGCTAGAGTATATCGTCACCGCCTTGTGGGTGATCGGCATTACCAATGCGTTTAACTTTTTGGATGGTATCAATGGTTTGGCGGCGGCATTGGCAACGGTGACATGTTTTTTGATGGGTTTGTTGGCATGGCATACCGATCAAGTATTTATGTTTTCCTTATGTTTTTCGATTTCGGGTGCAGCCGCTGGGTTTCTACCTGATAATGGGCGTTATCAAACGCCTGCACGTAGTTTTTTGGGCGATGTCGGAAGTACCTACTTGGGTTGGATGATGGCTGCGATTGCCGTGATGGGAGATTGGTCATCAGAAGGTGTCATCAAAGCTTATGCCGCACCGTTATTGATTTTTTCGGTGATGATTTTTGATATTATTCATACCACAGTTGCCCGCATTGCTCGGGGTGATGTGCATAATTTTCATGAATGGATTGCTTATGTGGGGCGAGATCATTTGCACCACCGTTTGATGGGTTTGGGGTGTTCACAAAAACAAGCCGTACTGTTGATTGTGGCACTCTCGTGTTTGATGGGGTTAACGGCATTGGCACTCATCAATAGCCCCTTGCTTAGTGTGATATTGTTATTGATTCAAGCCTTTATATTTTATATCATTTTAAGTTTTTTGATGGGGCGTGCAAAAGCACATTATGAGGAGCATCCATGACGTTGTTAAAACATTGGCAGGATATTTCAACCACATTGGCAAACACAAATACGCGTTTACTGGCAGTCTCCAAATACACCACAGATGAAGCTGTTCAAATATTGATCAATGCTGGTCAATTGGATTTTGCTGAATCTCGCCCACAAAATTTACGTGATCGTGCGCAAAAATTTCCACAAATACATTGGCACTTTATAGGTCCACTACAGAAGAATAAAGCCAAGTATATCGCTGAATATGCAGCCATCTGGCACTCCCTAGCTGATTTAGAAACAGCTGAAATGGTGGTAAAACATCTCAAAGGACGAAGCTTGCCATGTTTGATACAAGTCAATATTTCGGGCGAATCACAAAAACAAGGTGTGCAGCCTGAGATGCTGGATGAATTTTATGCTAAACTGGCGGTGCTGCCGGCATTGCAAGTGATCGGTTTGATGGGCATGGCAGCCAAAGATGAGGATGTACGTTTGTCTTTTCAAACGTTGCGCAAGCTTCGGGATGACTTACAAAAACAGGATGGCAGCATTCGCCAACTGTGTATGGGCATGAGTGGGGATTGGAAAATTGCTGTGCAAGAAGGTGCAACCATGGTGCGTTTGGGAAGCACCTTGTTCTCTGAATATCCACTTACTCCCTGTATTTAACGGATAAAAGGTGATCATGAAAACATTAAATATAACATTTATTGGTGGTGGAAACATGGCCGAAGCGATGATTTCAGGCTTAATTGCTTCAGGGCATCAACCCGAATTGATTTGTGTCAGTGATGTGAATCCTGAACGTTTGGATCTCTTACAAGCGCAATATGGTATTCAAACTGAACTGGATAATTTACGCGCGATTCAACATGCAAATACCATTATTTTGGCAGTGAAGCCGCAGCAAGTGGATGAAGTATTGCACCATCTTATGAATAGTGTTCGACAAGGTATGACGCTTATCAGTATTGCTGCGGGTGTGGTTATGGCTCGTTTGGAAGCCAAATTATCGGCTTCGCAAGTGGGTTTGGTGCGTGTTATGCCCAATACACCTGCTTTGGTGGGTGAAGGCATGTCGGTCTTGTACAGTGATGCAGATGACGTTCACAAAGAACGTGCTACATACATTTTATCATCTTCAGGTAAAATTGCTTGGGTTGAGGAAGAAAAACATTTGCATGCAGTGACGGCAGTGTCGGGGAGCGGCCCTGCATATTTCTTTTTATTGGCAGAAGTGATGCAAGCTGCGGGTGAGGCATTGGGTTTGCCCAAAGAACTGGCGGCTCAACTTGCCAATCAAACAGCCTTAGGATCAGGTAAAATGTTGGTAGAAAGTGGCCGTGATGCAGCAGCGTTGCGCACACAAGTGACAAGTCCAGGTGGCACCACACAAGCTGCCTTGGATGAAATGTATGAAGGTGGTATGCCCAGTGCTGTGCGTAAAGGTGTGAATGCTGCAAGCAAACGTTCCAAGGAACTATCAGCATGATTTATATAGGGTATCTTGTGCAAGCCTTGGCAGGATTACTGGATATGGCACTGACATTGGTGATGTTTGTGGTGATTGCACGGGCGGTACTTTCATGGGTGTCGCCAGATCCATACAATCCGCTTGTACGCATCATCAATCAAATATCTGAACCAATTCTTTTCCCCATTCGTCAGCGTGTACCTTATATGGGTGGTATGGATCTTTCACCCATTATTGCTTTGATGGTGATTTTCTTTTTACAGACATTTTTGGTGCAAAGTTTACAACATTGGGCGGCGAATTTGATTTATTAATCATTTTTTCATGGATGGATATTTGCAAGCCTTGATGTGCCTCGGTATGATGCGCCAAGTTTGAATAGACATTCATGGGAGGCTTGGATTATGGAACAGCAATTAACAGCATTGATTTATCCGTTGATTTTATTTTTTGTATTGGGTGTAGTTGCTCCTTTACTGCTTGCAAATGCAGCGGATGCAGCACGCAAGTAATTCATCAATATGTTGAATTTTTAAAAAGCCCAGTCAATGACTGGGCTTTTTTCGTTGAATAAAATCATGGGGATATGACATTGAACAAGCATTTTATGAAAGGAAAACCCACATTGTTGATCGTGATGGATGGTTGGGGTTTGGGTACAGGTGGCGCAGAAGACGCAGTGGCACAAGCCCATACGCCTGTGTTTGATCGCTTGTGGAAAAAGTATGCACACACCGAATTGATGACACATGGTGCTTTTGTGGGTTTACCAACCAACAAAGACATGGGTGGTTCTGAAGTCGGACATTTGACCATGGGCGCAGGCATGATTTTGGATCAAGGTCCAACGCGCATCAACCATGCCATTCAAAATGCCTCCTTTTATAGCTCTGATGCCTTGGCAAAAATTATCGAAAAAGTTCAAAATGGTACGACACTGCATCTATTGGGTTTGCTTTCCGATGGCAATATCCATTCCCACATTGATCATTTTATAGCACTTGCGGAATATGCTTTTAAACAGGGTGTTCAACGTTTGCGTGTGCATGCCTTGTTGGATGGGCGCGATGTGGGGATTCAAAGTGCGCAAGATTATGTGCAACAATTGGAAGATGTGTTTGCCAATATTGCTGCGCAAGGTGGTGATTATGCCTTTGCTACAGCAGGTGGACGTGAACGTATCATCATGGATCGGGATCAAGATTGGTCGAAAGTAAAATTGGGTTGGGATGCGATGGTGCATGGTGTGAGTCAGCATCGTTTTACTTCCATGCAAGGTGCTATTCAATTTTTGCGTTCAGAAAACCCAGGCATTATTGACCAAGACTTATCGGGTTTTGTGATTGTCGATGCACAAGATAAGCCAGTTGGCAGCATACAAGATGGTGATGCCGTGGTGATGATGAACTTCCGTGGTGATCGTGCGATTGAAATCACCGAAGCTTTTGAAGTGGATGATTTTATGGGATTTGAGCGTGAAAAACGCCCTGACATACTGTTTTCGGGCATGATGGTTTATGATGAAGATCGTGACTTACCTGCCTTGCAATTGATGGGACCCACGAAAGTGGATAAACCATTTGGTAAGCGAATTTTGGAGTTGGGAATCAAACAATTTCGTTTGACCGAAACACAAAAATATCCACATGTGACCTTTTTCTTTAATGGTGGTTATCGCAAGCCCTTGGATGCGGCGATGGAGGATTATATTTTGATTGCTTCGGATCAAGGTATCTCTTTTGCCGATGTGCCTGTCATGAAATCTGTGGAAATTGCTGATAAAGCTGTGGCATTGATTGCTTCGGGTGATTATGGTTTTGGGCTGATGAACTTTGCCAATGCTGATATGGTGGGGCATTGCGGTGTCATTGAGCCTGCCATTCAAGCGATTGAAGCGGTGGATCAAGCGGTGGGGCGTATTCTTGAGGCATTGGAAAAAGTGGGGGGTTGTGCCTTGATTACCGCCGACCATGGTAATGCCGAAGAAATGCAAATTTTTAAACATGGTGAAGCGGAAGCTTGCACCAAACATTCCATCAACGCCGTGCCTTGCATCCTTTTTGACCCTGCTTTTGATGGCTCGTATGATTTGCGTCAACCCAAACAAAGCGATGATATCGCTACACGCCCAGGTTTATCGCACGTAGCTGCCACGTTGTTTGATATGATGGGGTATGATGCCCCCAGTGATTTAAACGCATCATTATTGAAGTAGCACAACATTGTAATATTTTCAAGCATGAAACTACCGCCATTTCCGAACACTTCGATAAGCTCAGTGACCCATGGTTCTCAAGCCTATCGCGGGTTGGGAGTCCATTGAAAAGCATGAAGTTTTCCAATGTAAGTATTTGAGAATGACGATAGCCGATTATTTTTTTTATTGGAGTAAAATATGACCGTACACAAACCTTCGATGTCCCCCAATCAATCGGCATTGGATCAAAGCTCACTCAAAACGTTTGCTTTATGGATTGTTTGGTCGGCCATTTGCGTGACAGTGTTTATTCAGTTGTATCATTCATCGGATATCATGACATTTATACAACAGGATCAATTGCATGTCACCTGGGTGTTGGTTGCTGTGTTTGGCTTGGGTGTGCTGGTGAGTTTTGTGCATGTCGTTTTACTGACATTTGAATGGTTTTCATCGAGTCGCTTGCAGAGCCGTCTGATTCGACATGGTTTGCAAGGTGTGAGATTGGAGCGTTTTCGTGCCACCAGCCGTTTGATTGAAGCGATACAGCATATTGATCATAGTGGTGGTAAGGTGGACTTGAGTGCTTTAAGTACGGTTGAATTTTCATCGCACATGCGTATGAGTCGTGTGGTCGGTTTGATGGGAAGTTTGCTGATTACCATGGGTTTGGTGGGTACGGTCTTAGGTTTAACCATGACTTTAACAGGGCTGAATGGTGCTTTGGCCAATGTGAGTTCAGATGGTATGGCGATGCTCTTGGGTATCCGTAGTGCGATGGAAGGTATGGGGATGGCATTTTATACCACCCTGTTGGGTTCAATTATGGGTGGTATTTTGTTGCGTGTGTTTGCTTATATCACGGATAATTCGATTGAGGCCTTGCAAGATAAGATGACCCGTTGCTGTATGGTCTATGCGGCAACCAATTTACATCCATCACCACAACGTGATTTTCAAGTATTGAATCAAGTGATCGAGGGTATGGAAGGTCGGATGCAATCATTGAATCAATCCTTGTATGAAAGCAAAGCTGCGATGCGTGATTTTGCCGAAGAAATGCAAGTGTTGACAAAATCTGTAAAAATGAATGATGAAGATGATGAAATATTTAAGAAAATTGCTGTACATCGTCACTATGCCAAAGTGTTGCGCTATGAATTAAGCTTACAAAAGCAGCTGGCAAACTTTAAACAACGTTTGTTGGCAGCGATGGGTTTTCAATCCACAAAGCACAGATCAGCTGATTCAGAATAATGCGTACACGGCGGGGTTCAGAGACAGAATCGGTATACGAAGTATTTTCTGATATGGCATTGTTGATGTTGGCGACATTTATCTTCTTGTTTGCCATGATTTTGATGATTTCCCATTTGTATGGTTCGGGTGAAACGGAAAAGTCCAAGGAAGAAATTGCCAAATTGGAAAAATCACTGGCATCTTCTCAAGCACGTAATATTGAATTACAATCGGAAATGAATCGTTTGGTGGGTTTGGATACAAAACAACAAATGGAAAAAGTTTTGTCTTCAGTAGGCTTGGGGCAAGGGCAAGGTCGTAAAGATTTTGAGATGATGGTGAAAGGCTTACAGAATCTTCCTGGGCATGATTTACATTTGATTGTGGATGCTACGGGTTCCATGCATGGCATGAGTATGTTTTTGATTCCGATTTTACGGGTGATTGCGATTCGCTCGGGAAAACATGTCACGGCAATTTCTTGGTATGCAGACAACCGTATGGGAACTTATAGCGGAACCATGGGGCAAATGTTTGATAAATTGATGCAAAATGCACCCTTTGTGGGCAATGAAGAAACCATTGGTCACACCTTTGATGTGTTGAGTCAACAGGTCAAAATTCCCAGTGCTTATATGTTGATTGGTGATGAACCCTCCACCGATAGCGTGCATTATCATACCATTAAAGCACCTGTATTTACCTTGCCGTTGGGCAATAGCGATACCAGCACCAAGGTTCAGTTTAAAAAAATAGCTGATATATCGGGTGGGCGCATGTTGGAATTGAAATTTCATTGATGGACGCTGAATGAATAGGAAGATGATATATATATGAAACGTTTTTTTACTGGTTTTTTTAAACTTTTGGATGGTACACGTCGTTTACTACTGAATGTGGTGTTCTTGTCCCTCATTGTGTTGCTGCTGGCTAGTTACTATCGCAATGAACCTGCATTGCCCAAGCAGGCAATCTTGGTCCTGAACCTGCAAGGCGCTTTGGTGGAGGAACTCAAACGCCCTGATCCTGCTGCATTTGCCATTCCTGATGCCCATCAAGCGGTATTACCCGATATTTTGAAGGTATTAAAGGCTGCCAAAGATGATAAAAAAATTGTGGCACTACGTTTGGATGTTGAAGATATGGAGCGAACATCCCTCGCAAAATTACAAACATTGAAACGTGCCATTGAAGATTTTAAGCAAAGTGGCAAACCTGTGTTGGCATCGGCATACAATTATTCGCAAGCGCAATATTATTTGGCAGCCACAGCGGATACGATTTTTTTACATCCCATGGGAAACATTACTTTGACAGGTTTTTCTGTGTATCGCAATTATTTGCATGATGCTTTGCAAAAAATAAATGTGGATGTGCATATTTTTCGTGTGGGTGAGTTCAAGTCGGCAGTGGAACCATTGATTCGTAATTCCATGTCAGCTGCGGCACGTGAATCCAACCAACGTTGGCTTTCAAGTTTATGGCAGGCTTACAAACAAGATATTGCAAACATGCGCGGCATCAAAGCAGAACGTATACAACAGGTGTTGGATCATCCCGCACGTTTTTTGAAAGCCTATGATGGTGATAGCACAGCATTTTTTCTGAAAGAGAAATGGGTGGATCAATTGGGTGATAAGCATGATGCAACGGTGTTTTTAGAGCAGAATCTGGGATGGACTCAAAGTGATGAGTTGGCTGAATTGGATTATAAAAATTATGCCCATAGCCTAGCAAAAACAAATCTGAGGGTGGGTGATAGTGTGGGCGTGATTGTTGCCAGCGGTACGATTGTCAGTGGTGAACAACCCACTGGAACGGTGGGTAGTGATAGCCTGCTCCATTTGTTGCAACAGGCACAAGATGATGATGCAATCAAAGCTGTGGTGTTGCGCGTGGATAGCCCTGGTGGTTCAGCTTTGGCATCGGAGATGATTCGCCAAGGTGTACAACGTTTACAGGCATCAGGCAAGCCTGTGGTGGTATCGATGGGTAGTATGGCAGCTTCGGGTGGTTATTGGATTGCTGCGGGCGCAGATGAAATTGTAGCACAACCAACCACACTCACAGGCTCGATTGGTGTGTTTGGTGTTATTCCCAACTTGGCGCGTGCTTTAGAAAAGTTGGGGATCCATACCGATGGGGTGGGAACGACAAATATTGCAGGTTCGATGCGCATGGATCGGCCTTTATCCGATGAAGTGGGGGCTTTAATTCAGATGAATGTGGAGCATACCTACCAGCGTTTTATTCGCTTGGTGGCGAAAGGTCGGCACATGGATGAGGCCGCCGTTAGAAAAATAGCTGAAGGGCATGTATGGAGTGGCGTGGATGCCAAACGCTTGGGTTTGGTCGATGTGTTGGGTGATTTACCTGATGCCATTACGATTGCAGCCAAACGTGCAGGCATTGCAAATGACTACCATGTCACACCGATTCAATCACCACTAACTTGGCTCGATATGTTGCTGCAAGAATTTTTTGGTGAAGCCAATGCCAGTATGGTTTGGCAGAGTTTGGTTCAAGCTGTTGGTATGCCTACGGTGGTGCAAGGGTGGCGGCAACTTCCTGTGATAAGGCAACTACTGGCTCCCTTGAATATATTATCGCAATTGGATGACCCACAACATGTCTATGTGTATAGCGATATGGTTGAATCACTATAGGGAACCTTCATGTTTTTTCAATGTTTTATCTTCCAAAAACTTCGAAAAATCTTTGGCAGTTAAAGGTTTGCTAAAATAATAACCTTGAATTTCATCACAACCTGTTTGTTTTAACCACTCAAGTTGTTCAATGGTTTCGACACCTTCAGCCACAACGCGCATATCAAGTCCATGTGCCAATGCAATGGTGGCTGCAACAATTTTTTTATCATCATGATCTTCTGGTAGTCCGATAATAAATGAGCGATCAAGTTTAAGGGTGGAGATAGGAAAACGTTTGAGGTAGGCGAGTGATGAATATCCTGTCCCAAAATCATCAATGGATAAGCGAATACCATAAGCGTGCAATTCATTGAGAATTTTGAGGGTATGATCGACATTTTTCATTAACATGCTTTCAGTGAGTTCCAATTCAAGAAAGTGGCTTGGAATATTATATTGTTCGATGCTTTCAGTAATGGTTTGAAGCAAGTTGCCATCGTGGAATTGTCGCCCTGATAAGTTCACTGCAATGGTGGTGTTAAGATCTGAAAAACCTGCGTCATGCCATGTTTTGATTTGTTTGCAGGCCTCGTTAATCACCCACGATCCAATGGGTACAATCAAACCTGTTTCTTCAGCCAAGGGAATAAAATCAAGAGGAGAGACCAAACCCATATCAGGTTGATTCCAGCGAATTAAGGCTTCCATACTGCAAATATGCTCATCTTGGGCATCATATTTCGCTTGGTAATAAAGTTCGAACTCTTTGTTTTCGATCGCTTTTCGTAATTTTAATTCTAAATCAAAGCGTTTGCTGGATATTTCTTGCACATCATCTTTATAAAAAACATAGGCATTACGACCCGTTTCTTTGGCATGGTACATGGCGGTATCGGCATACTTCATTAAATTCTCTATGCTGGTTCCATCATCGGGGTAAATACTGATGCCAATACTGGAGCTAATACACAACTCATGACCTTGAATATGCATGGGTTTAACCATTTCGGCGAGCATATTTTTAGCGATAATGGCGGCATGAATAGGATCTTTAATATTGAGTAATAAGCAGGTGAACTCATCGCCACCTTGCCTCGATAGCATATCATTTTCACGAATACATGTATTTAAACGACGTGCCACTTCTTGTAATAAATCATCACCTGCCGAATGACCAAGGGTATCATTGATGATCTTAAAACGATCAAGATCTAAGAAAAATAATGCTATTTTACTATGGTTACGATGTGCATTAGCGATTTCATGATTTAACGTTTCTTTAAATAATACGCGGTTAGGAAGATCTGTTAATGCATCGTAATGTGCTAAATAATAGAGTTTTTGTTTGGCGGATATATGGGTGCTAATATCTGAATAGGTCGTGATGTAATGGCTTACTTGCCCTTGTTCATTGAGAACAACCGTGACTTTCACCCAATCAGGCATCACATCACCATTTTTACGACGGTTTTTAACCTCACCTTCCCAGTAGCCTTTTTTATTCAATTGGTATGTCATCAATTGATAAAAATCATCATCATGGTGATTCGATTTGAGAATGGTGCTTTTTTGACCCAAAATATCACTTTCGTTGTAACCCATTAAAGCCTCAAATGCTGAGTTAATGGTGAGAATATTCATCTGATCATCGGATATAGTAATGCCTTCACCTGAATTATCAAAAATGGTACTGGATAATTTAAGCTTATTCATTAAGGCAGTACGCTTTTTAACTTCTTGTTCCAAGGCATCAGTGCGTTCCGATACTTTTGTTTCAAGGTTATCTGTATAATCATGCTCCATGGTTGTTTCAGTGCGAATGGATAAATATTCGATGGGTTTTTCAAGGTCATTCAAAATAGGTACAATGGTGGCGTTAATCCAATAATAACTGCCATCTTTTTTAAAGTTTTTGACTTCGCCATTCCATATTTGACCATGGGCAATGGTTCTCCACATATCGGTATAAAATTCATGTGTATGCTCATTTGATTTTAATAGACGGTGGTTTTTTCCCATGAGTTCGCTTCGTGTATAGCCGCTGATATCACAAAACTTATCATTCACATGGGTGATATTGCCTTTAACATCCGCAGCACTCACAATGGAGTGTTCATCAATGGCCAGTTTGAGATTATTTAATTCACTGACTTGCTTGTTAAGCCGTCGTTGACCCTCTTGTATTTTTCTAAGTAATCCTTGGTTGGATAATTGATTCAAATAGATTTGTTGTTTTTGAATACACTGCAAATTGGGCCAAAAAATAAGCGGTTCTGATATTTGCCAATCAGCTTGTGACCAGCGTAACCAAGATTTCTGTGCTTGGCTGTTAAGGCGATGAATCTCCACGTCAACCGGTACTGTGGACATCATGCGGCAATGCGCTGAAATTTGGCTTGCCATAAAGCTGGACCGCATATTCGAAATCCCCAAATTTAAGGCTAATTGATAGGCTTTATTGCGTGTTTGTATGACATCATCTCGATCTTGGAGGTGAATGCTAGCCAGTGAAATCAACATCTTTTAACTCCTAGTCGATAATGTAAAATCAAACAACTCATATCATCCGCTTGTTGAGATTGATAATGCTGAATAATGTGTTTAGCCCACGTTTTTGCGCTACTTTCTGGATTGATATTTAATGCATGTCGTATGCTACAAATACCATCGCTATGCATGATGATGCTATCATTGCGATGTAATTTTAGACGTTGATTCACAGGTGTACGAATCTGATAGCCAATGACACCCTGTTGCAAGACTAAGCGATGCGGTAAATGTTGAGGGTGATGTGTCGAGAGGTGTAACAAAGAGACATTGCCAACCCCTGCATAATCAAGCCAGCTTGAATCAAGATTTAAACGCGCAATCACGGCGACTAAGCCGCGTGATCCTTGAAAATGTTGGTGCAATTTTTTAATGAGTTGATTGGGGAGCTGATTCAAATGTAAACGTAAAAAAGCATCGACTTGTTGAGATAGATCATAAGCGAGTTCACCATGCCCTGAGACATCCCATAAGGCGATATATGTATAAGGTGGAAGGTTCACATGTAACATGCCATCACCGTTGACAATGCAGTGAGGGTGAGGTTGGCTATGGGTGGCAACATCTAAATTTTGATATGCTGTGAATGTGTTTGGGGAAGCTGCTGGGGGCATATTTTGACGCCGTTTACTCACTTTGACACAGGTGCCTTGATCCCGCTGTGATTCAATATGGAAGCTATCCATCATGCGTGATACACCCGATAAACCCATGCCCAAACCCATGCCACTACTATGCCCCTCTTGCATCGCAAGGTTTATATCTTCAATGCCATGACCTCTATCTTGAGCTGTGATATATAGATGCTCATCATCAGCATGTAAAAAAATATCCCCTTTGTCGGCATAGCGGATAATATTGGTTGCCAATTCCGATACTGCGGTGGCGCATAAGGTACAATCAGTGGCACTCATACCAAGTTTTTCACCCTCTTTCATGGTTCGCATGGTCGCAATCATAATATCACTTTCATGTAAAATAGAGATGTGAATATGGCACTTAGACATCAAAATTTAGGCATAAAGCATGATCAAGCAAGTAGAAACCATCATCAAGGTTGCGAGCAATTTTCATGCCTTGCCATCTGTGATTCCAATGCACCATGCAAGCTGCAACATTGGGTTGAATACCCGCCACTACGCAGTATGCACCCAATAATTTAGCCATAGCAAGTATCTTTTCCAATCGTTGGGCTGTTTCATAATCCAAGAGTGGCACATGGGATAAATCCAAAAGAAGACCTTTGAGAGCATGCTTTTGCAGCATGTTTAGCATCCGTTCTTGTAAGCAATCTAAGACATCATCATAGAGTTCAACTTGTATGCTAATCATGAGGATTTGACGTGTAATACTTAAGCCAACTTGAGCATGATGCGTATGAAATACTTCCTTATCTTTGTCTGTTTGTTTCATGATTCAATGCTCACAATCTTTAAATTCAGGTATTTAAGTGCTACTTCCACACCGTCTTTTAAGGTGGCGGTGGACATGATGCCGCCTAAATCTAGCCCAAGATTCACAATGGCTTGAGCGATTTGTGGTGAGATACCTGTAATAATGCAACGACAGCCCATGAGCTCAGTGGCTTGGCTAATTTTAATGAGGTGTTGTGCCACAGATGAATCAATAGCTGCCACCCCCAGTACATCCATGATAATGACTTTTGAATTCAATTCCAAAATTTTTTCAAGCATGGTTTCCATCATATTTTGCGCACGTTGGGAGTCGATGGTGCCAATAATAGGCAGTAATAAGATTTGATTCCAAATGCTGGTAATCGGTGTTGCCATGCTTAAAATAGTATCGGATTGTTCACGTGCCATAGCTTCACGTGCAAGTGTAAAGGTTTCGAAAGCCTTTAAGCCTAATTTATCAATCATTTGTGATAAATAAGTCAGAGATATGCGTAGTATGTCGATATTATCTTTACATTCAGTTTGAATAAAATTGAGACATGCATCTTTAAGAGAAAAAATGAAGGTGGCAGTTTCAGCAGGGCTAAAGCCTTGGATAGCTCGTGAACGATATATTTCAACCAGTAAGGCATTCACATGTTGAAATTCATCACCATCTATATGATCCATATAACCATGTGATAAAGCATTAAAAAAACTACCTAAAAATTGTTTGGATTGCTCTTCTAGATCATTCTTGCTCATTAAATCGGGGCGTAAAGCACCAGCCAACATTTGTTGTTGCATCCATAACTCATAAATTTTCACATAATTTTTAGATAATAAGTTGGCGACATCAAGTATTATTTGTGATGTTGTATCATTTTGGGTCATGAAAACTCCTGTGAATGATGAATGCTTAATAAAAATGTTGATTCCATAGACTGCCTCACCATAAATAAGAGTCAAAACATGGGAAAATATGTGTAAGCATGATTTTTCAACGTGTGTACGGATTCATGGGTGTTGTTTTTTTTTGTTTACTGACTGAAAAGTAGTATTTCCAAAAAGAAAAACCATGAAGATATTGAATCAACTGGGTAGCTATAGTGATTCAAGTATTAAACCACCGTCATTCCAGAGTGCTTGTGTCTGGAATCTATCAATAGACCCTCGACACAAGCATTCGAGGGTGACAGCAACATAATGTAGTATTCATACTTAAACGACTATATGGTAGTGGTTAAACTAAACAGTGGCTTAGACCTTTGAAGTAAATCCTGGCTGATTCAACTCTCCAAATAGGATAAAAGCATATCGCGTGATATTTGTTGTGCGCCCATGCTGGCAAGATGTTCAGTATAAAACTGGCAATCAATGAGTTTCCAACGGGATGATTTAGCGTGTGTCACCATAGTGTGCATCGCCATTTTTGAGCCATCACGTTGTCGACTAAACATAGATTCTGCAAAAAAAACTTGCGATTGAAGAACACCATATAAGCCGCCAATTAAATCATCACCTTGCCAGACTTCAAAGGAATGAGCATCTCCCAGCTGATGCAAGTGAATATAGGCAGCAATCATGTCGGGTAATAGCCATGGGTTATGATCTTCACCGCCGCGTGGTTCGGCACATGCATGAATGACGGCAGAAAAATCGGCATTATGGGTGAAGCGATAACAAGCTTGGCGCAAACGTCGAGTCAATCGTCGAGAGCAATAAAAATGATCAGGGAATAGCACCATGCGAGGGTCAGGACTCCACCATAAAATAGCTTGCCCTTCGCTATAAAAGGGGAAAATTGCTTGTTGGTAAGCGGAACGCAAGGTGTCTGCTTGTAAATTTCCGCCGTAACAAAGTAGTCCGTCTTTGTTGGCTTGCTTGGGGCTGGGAAACATAGAGGCCCTCAATACAAGTTACCATCGCCCTTCGGGTTGGCGATTGGCTTTCAACATGGTTTGAATATGCTGACCTAATTTTTCAAAATCAACAGGTTTACTTAAAATTTTAGAGCCTTTGATTTGTTGATGACTACCCAAAACTTGGGATTTATCATATCCAGTGACGAAAATAACAGGCAATGTTGGATTGAGGGTACGCATTGCTTGGGCAAGATCAAAACCACCCCCATGCGGCATCACAGCATCCAAGATGACCAAGGATATATCGTGTTGATGCTCACTAAACAATGCCTTTGCCTGCAAACCATCTTTGGCTAAAATCATTTTATAGCCCAAAGATTCCAACACTTCTGACATAATATCACGCACATAAGTTTCATCATCTGCAAGTAGAATGATTTCACCATGGGCTTCTAAGGCTTCTAGTATTTCAACGGGTTCTTCCTCCTTTTCGTCAACCAATGGGAAATAAAGATGAAAGCTTGTTCCACTCTCCATGTCGCTGTTGACTTGTATGATACCTTGATGGCTTTGTATCGCGCCATAGACCATGGATAAACCCAGACCCGTGCCTTTTCCAACTTCTTTGGTGGTGAAAAATGGGTCAAAAAGTTTATCTATGTGTTTCTGTGAAATACCATAGCCATTGTCCGTGATGGTTAAATGGGCAAACTCCTTATCCTTGGCTTCTGGAAAAGAACGAATAAATGCGGAGTTGGGCATATATTTGCCTAATTTTAAGTGAATCAATGGTTCCAGACTGTTTTCTACGGCATCGCGCGCATTGTTTAGAAGGTTCAATAGCACTTGTTGTAACTGCGATGTATCACCGCGAATCATCAAATGTTCTTTAGAAATTTCATCCAATAATTGGATGTTTTCGGGGATGCTTACACGCACCAGTTTTAAAGCATGGTCTAAAAAATCTTGTAGGGATAAGGTATGCATTTTAACAATATCTTTGCGTGCGAATGCCAGTAATTGAGAAATCATTCCAGCAGCTTGTTGGCTTAAGCTTTCAATATGTGATATTTTTTGGATGGATTCATTCAAACGATGCTGATAAATACGTTTTTTTGCAAGATACATATTGCCCGTAATCCCTGCTAAAATATTATTAAAATCATGGGCGATTCCTCCCACCAGTACACCAATGGATTCCATTTTTTGAGCTTGGCGAAGGTCTTCCTCCAGTGCATGTTGTTCGCTAACATCTTTTTGAATGGCGATGTAATGACTCAACACGCCATCATCAAAAATAGGCGAAATATTCATAAATACAGGATAAAGTGAGCCATCTTTGCGACGGTTGACCAATTCACCTTCCCACTTTTCTCCTGCTTTTACTTTAGCCCACATTTGTTGATAAAAAGGTGTGGATTGCACACTGCTATTGGATAAAAAACCAGGTGTTTTCCCTAGAGCTTCATCTTTACTGTAAGCGCTCATTTGGCAAAAAGATGCATTCACATATTCAATGATGCCATGATTGTTTGTAATCATGATGGATTCACCCGCATGATCAATGGCATGGTACATTCTTTTCAATGTTTTTTCTCGAACATCAATATCGTGCATCATGATATTAAAGGATGATGTAAGTAGATCAAGTTCTTGGTAACGTGAGGGTTGTGCTTGTTGCGTATAATCACCTTTGGCTGCGCCCTTCATAATCACGACCAAATCCGTAATGGAATCCAACAACGGTTTGGTTAAAAATATACCTATCACAGCAAATAGGATATGTAAGATGAAGATAATCAGGGTTAATATCGTCAGTTTATGAAATATCGGTTTGGATATGGATGATGCAGGTATCTCGGAAATAATTTCCCATTCCAAGCCTGGAACCAAGGAAGAAATAGCAAAAACTTGGGTGTTTTCAAAGCCCAAAAAGGATTTATGTTTATTCCATGGTTTATTTGCCAAAAGATCACGCACAATGGCATGGTCGGATAATAAATCACCTTGTGAATGTAAACTTCTTGGTTCAGCATGAATCAATGACCCACGACCATTGAGTAGATAAATATTCGATGCATGCGTGTGCGTGGAAAACATGATGGGTTGCCAAAAAGCATGAATATTGATGGTACTCACCATCACAGCAATGACCTTTGTTTGCATAATAATGGGGACAGAAATGACAAACTCGTAATCACCATCTTGAAGCTTTTGTGGCGAACCTAGAAAGGTTCGTTGATGCATGGGTATCACAAAACTAGGGCTATGCTGGTTTAACACTGCAATACTATGGTGGTTGTGTATGGCAGAAGTGATCACCTTAGTATTGGTATCATAAAGGGTGGTTGTATTCACCATGGGTTCGCGGATGCCAATTTTTTGAATCAATGCTTGAATAGCCAGAATATTTTTTTGTTGCAAAAAATAAGCAATAGGATCAGATTTATTGTATAAAACCGTTTCTAATCGCTCTGCTTCTAAGGATAGACGCGTGGATAATTGAGTATGATAAATGTCTTCTTTTAACATCGCGCTTTCTAATAGTAGATCGTGTGCTTGACCGCTTAACCAGATGGATAACACCAATGCTGGTAGGATGGAGGCCAACGCAATAATGGCATACCAAGCAGTCTTTAATGGTAATTTGATATGAAATATATGCATCACCATCGGGCTTGTGTGGATGCCTTTAAAATAAAACGCTGATCTGTATATTGCTTTAAATCCTTGGGAATATCTTTCCATAAGCCCATCTCAACCATGTATTTTGCCATGGATAAAATATATTGATCTGATGGAATCATATTATGAACATCAATCCAATCGGGCGGCGTAGTTAAGACTTTCTCAAAAACTTCGGCGGATGCACCTGTATAATCTTCGCCTATGATAGCGGCTTGATGCGGGTGTTGTTCAATAAATGTACCCGATTTTTTCAATGCTGAAATAAATGCTTGTAATTGTTTGGGATGTTTTTCAACGATAGCCAAGGAAAGATGACCGCCACAAATCAAACGACCAATATTGACTTCTGGTTTCAGTTGTTTTGTTACGCCATGATTTTCATCACCAGAACTGCAAGCTGCGAATAACCCTAAAATAATCAAGCTTATAATCCAACGAATCCACAGCATACAATAAGCTCCCAGATAAAATCTGCCGAAGTTTCGTAGTATTGTAAAGATCCATGTCATTTCAACCCCAATGATTGCATGCTGTATGCAGGGTTTATCGTCGATCAAATATGGATTACTTGGCATCAAGAGGTGAATGGTTAAAATCCACCGCCTTTGATGAAAAGGAGTGTTCGATGTCATCCATTCAAATGCGTGGTACAACGATTTGCGCAGTTCGACGAGAAAATGAAGTCACCATTGCGGGTGATGGGCAAGTCACACTGGGCGACACTGTGATGAAACATGGTGCGAAGAAAGTACGAAAAATTCGCAATGATGAAATTATTATTGGTTTTGCAGGTTCAACGGCGGATGCCATGAGTCTTTTTGAGATGTTTGAAGCCAAACTTGATGAACATGCGGGTAATTTGACGCGTGCCGCGGTGGGGCTTGCCAAAGAATGGCGTACCGATAAATACCTCAAAAAACTCGAAGCCATGATGATTGTGGCCGATGTGACACGCACCTTGATTATTTCAGGAAATGGTGATGTATTGGAGCCTGATGCAGGGGTTGCAGCGATTGGTTCGGGTGGTAATTATGCTAAATCAGCAGCCATTGCTTTATTGCGTCACAGCGAACATAGCCCCAGAGATGTGGCAACCTATGCTATGCAAGTGGCAGCGGAAACCTGCATTTACACCAACACATCCTTTACCATTGAATCTTTGGAGGCTTCATCGTGAATAAAGTTTTGACCCCACGCCAAACTGTATCGGAACTTGATCGTTATATTATTGGGCAAGGAGATGCCAAACGTGCGGTAGCGGTGGCATTGCGCAATCGTTGGAGAAGGCAACAGGTGGATTCACCGATGCGTGAAGAAATCACCCCAAAAAACATTTTAATGATTGGTCCCACGGGTGTCGGTAAAACAGAAATTGCACGGCGTTTAGCCACGCTTGCCCATGCACCTTTTGTGAAAGTAGAAGCGACCAAATACACCGAAGTGGGCTATGTTGGACGGGATGTGGAATCTATTATTCGTGATTTATTGGATACATCCATCAAAATAGTGCGTGAGGAACATTTGGTTCAGGTGAAGAAAAAAGCAGAGCTTTCGGCTGAAGAAAAGCTTCTGGATATTTTAATTCCTCATACCGTTGAACCTTCAGCACCCGTGGATGCAGAGCGTCAATCGGGGCAACGCAGCTCCCGTGAAAAAATGCGTCATAAATTACGTTTGGGTGAGTTGGACAACCGACAAGTGGATATTGATGTACATGAAACATCGCCTGTTTCTTCGATGCAAATTTTCCCACAGCAAGATGGCGGTGAGATGGACAATAATTTGCAAGACATGTTGGGAAACTTGATGGGTGGAAAGAGTAAGAAAAAACGAATGACTGTGGATGACGCACGTAAAGTTTTGCAGCAGCAGGAAGCCGACGACTTGTTGGATATGGATCGGGTGAAGGAAGAAGCCATTGAACGGGCTGAAAATTCGGGTATCGTATTTTTGGATGAGATGGATAAAATTACCCATCGTGAAGGCAAAGATGGCAATGTGTCACGCGAAGGCGTGCAACGTGATTTGTTACCCTTGGTGGAAGGAACGACGGTGAATACCCGTCAAGGCACAGTCAAAACCGATCATATTCTATTCATTGCTTCGGGTGCATTTCATTTGTCCAAACCTTCGGATTTGATTCCTGAGTTACAGGGACGGTTTCCGATACGCGTACATTTGAATGCACTGACTGAAAATGATTTTCGACGTATTTTGGTGGAACCTGAAGCCGCATTGAGCAAACAATATGCTCATTTATTGGATACAGAAGGCGTTGAAGTCATTTTTGATGAAGATGGCATTGCTGAAATCGCGCGTATTGCTGTACAAGTCAATGAAAAAACAGAAAATATTGGTGCGCGTCGCTTGCATACATTGCTGGAGCATGTGTTGGAAGATATGAATTTTAATGCCTCTGAATGCGAGGGTTTGACATTGCATGTGGATGCCAAATATGTGCAGCAGCAGTTGGGTGAAATAGCTGAAAGTGAAGATTTATCGCGTTATATTTTGTAAGTAAGGATTTAAGTATCATCGTTAACATCGGTCGCAGGTCGATGTTAACGATTGTTTTTCTCAAGCGATACTTGATCTTATCATGGATTCCCTTGCACAGCAATCCAAAAAGGGAATTTTCCAACGGCAATTTTCTTTTCAACTTTCATCGTTAACGTATTGATGACAGCGATGACATTATCTTTGCTTACCGCAACATAAATCCAACGACCATCGTTGCTCGCACGTACACCATGCGGACCATTTCCGACTTCAATATGATGCACTTTGAATGATTGCGTATCAATGATTGAAACATAAGTATCAGCAATCGCACCTGTAACGACATAACGTCCATTGGGCGTGACATCAAGGCCTGCATGACCATGCCCCACATTCATAACTTTTTCAGTCTTTCCTGTACGTAAATTCACAACAGCAACATGCTTCACAATATCACGCACATACGCTATTTTTGTATCAGCCGATAAATCAAGGTTATGAGGGCCTTGAATGCCTGAAATAGGAATCACGCGAATCATTTTTTGCGCTTTGGTATCAATCACACCGAGACCAGCACCGCCTTGTAATGTCACATAAGCCAAGCTTCCATCTTTGGTGAAGCGGCAGTTATGCGGCCCTGTTTTTACAGGAATAGTTGCTGTTATTTTCAATGTTTTAATATCCAACACGCTTATATTCGCCGATTTTTGATTGGCAATATAAGCCACCTTGCCATCGGGTGAGACTTTAACACCCTTGGGAGCATCTCCCACAGTAACCACTGCCAACTTCCTACCTGTTTTTGCATCAAACACATAAACCGTGTTGTCTGTTGGGCTTGTTGCTAAAATCAGTTTACCATCAGGAGTCACCGCATCATACAACATATTTGATCCACCTTTCCAAATCATTTGATTGGGAAATCTTTCCACAGCCCCACTCTTTTTCATGGTGATCCATGTGGTCTCAGGAAATTCTTTGGATGTTGCAGTACCACTGCTTGAAGCAGCCTTGATTGCCTTCACAGGCTGGCGTTCTAAGCTAGAGTAATAAGTTGCAAGATCAGTCATATCCTCATGGCTTAAACCTTCTGCCATCGCATTCATGGTCGGATTTTTACGCGTTTGAGCATGAAATGCTTTCAACTGACTCATCAAATACAGTTGTTTTTGCCCTGCTAAATTGGGAATTTCTGGGCTAAGACTGATACCATTTAAGCCATGACACCCAGCACAGTTTTCAGCTTTTATTCTTCCTTCCTGAATACCTGCATAAGCATTCATAGAAAAGCTACTTGCTAGAATAAGCAACCCATATGTAAATATATTCGCTTTCATTCACCCCTCCTTTTTTACAGACCATACTTTAAATCAATAAAGATACCGTAATAT
>JAUZQO010000074.1 GCA_030950925.1 Mariprofundaceae bacterium | reverse complement strand
CCCTGCCTTACTTGCAGGGTTATGGGTTTTCCTTTCCATGCTTGAAATTGTGGAGACATATTCAAAAGAACAACTTGAGCAAATGAAAAAAATGGCTGAGGCATTCTTTGCATGAATAAAACTTGTGTAGATACCTATGCTTTAAGACCCCCTATGAAGTATTTGAGACAACCACTGGGATTAAAATGAAATCAATATTTGAGATTGCACTTATGACTTGAATTCAGGCGATATAAATTTTCACTACCTCACGATAAACTTCATCGTTAAGCTTGCGACATGCGATATTCAAAGTTTCTAGCCCCAACCCTACGTGATGATCCAGCCGATGCAGAAGTCATCTCACACAAATTATTGTTACGCGCAGGATTTATCCGCCGTGTTACCTCGGGTGTGTATGATTATTTGCCCATGGGCTTGCGCGTATTGCGTAAAATTGAAAATATTATCCGTGAGGAAATGAACCGTACTGGCGCTCAAGAATTATTACTGCCGATGGTTCAACCAGCAGAGCTTTGGCAACAATCAGGGCGTTGGGATAAATATGGCAGTGAACTTTTGCGTTTTAAAGATCGTCATGCGCATGAGTCTTGCCTTGGTCCTACGCATGAAGAAGTGATTTGTGATTTGGTGAAACGGGAACTTCGTTCATACAAACAATTGCCAATGAACTTGTATCAAATTCAAAGTAAATTTCGTGATGAGGTGCGGCCGCGTTTTGGTTTGATGCGTGGGCGTGAGTTTGTCATGAAAGATGCGTATTCTTTTCATGCGGATGAAGATTCACTGCAAGAAGAATATCAAACGATGTTTAAGACTTACCAACGTATTTTTACCCGATTGGGTTTGAAATTTCGTCCTGTCGAGGCTGATACTGGCTCGATTGGTGGCAGTCAATCGCATGAATTTCATGTTTTGGCAGAATCGGGAGAAGATTTAATCGCTTATTGTACACATTGTGATTATGCCGCCAATGTGGAAAAAGCAGTGGCAAAACGTAATATCACAGCATTTGTTGATGCGCCTCTGCAACATATAGATACGCCGAATGTGACTGCGGTAGAAGATGTGGCGAAATTTCTAGGTGTCGCAAAAGAACAATTGATGAAAACATTGGTTTATCAGGTAGTGGGTGGTCAGTATGATGGGCAAGTGGTGGCGGCTTGTTTGCGTGGTGATGATGAACTCCAAGCCATTAAATTGGTACGTGCGCTTGGTGCCGATGAAGTGATGCTGGCTGCTGATACAGATTTGGAAGCAGTGGGTGCTATCAAAGGTTTTGTTGGTCCTCAAAATTTGGGCTGTAAAATTTTGTTGGATGAAAGTTTAGATGATGCAATGGGCATGGTGGTGGGATCGAATATGCTCAATCAACATGATACGGGCTTTTCCGTGCTGCGTGACTTGCCAGAAGCTGTGTTTGTTGATTTGCGAGCAGTTCGGCTCAATGATGGGTGTAAGCATTGTGATGACGGGCATATTGAACATGCACGTGGTATTGAAGTTGGGCAGGTCTTTGCCTTGGGTCAACAATATACAAAACCTTTGGATGTATTGTTTCAAGATGCCAATGGTAAACGAGCGATAGCCACGATGGGTTGTTATGGCATTGGTGTTTCTCGATTGATTGCAGCAGTGATTGAACAGTGCAATGATGAGTTGGGGATTATCTGGCCGCTGGCATTGGCACCATTTCAAGTTTCAATTATTACCATGGGTAAAAGTGAAACGTCGTTGAAGGCATCTGAAACAATCTATCAAGGTTTACTTGATGCAGGTGTGGAAGTTTTATGGGATGAACGTAAGGAGCGCCCTGGCGTGAAGTTTAAAGATGCGGAGTTGATGGGAATTCCATACCACATTGTGGTGGGTGATCGTGGCTTGGATGCTGATGCCATTGAGATTCGACAGCGTGCGGGAAACAAGCAGGAAGTACCGATGGCAGATGTGGTGAAGAGCATGCTTGCCATATTGAGTCAGGCAAACTAAATATGAAAATTAGACGTTATCTCAGTGGCGCATCTGGAAAAGGTGTGTTGGCTGGGATTATGTTGCTGGGGTTTGCCGTGACCCTGCCTTTTGTGATGAATAGTACCCCCGAAGAAAAACAAAACTTGGTTGAAAATACAGATACCATGCAGTTGGTTGAAAAAAGTACAGGTTCATTGAGTGACTTACCACAAAGAGAAGTCACTGAATTACGCGCTGATTTGCAAGCAGCCAAAGTAGTGCCACATACGCCTGTTAATTTTGAAGAACAGGTTTGGGAACAAGATATTCGCCAATTGATTCAACGTTGGGTACCCAATGAGGAGGAGGCTGGAAGCATTGCGCGGTGGGTTTATGTGTACAGCATTCGCTTTGATATTTCACCCGAACTTTTATTGGGTTTGATGGCCATTGAATCACGTTTTGATCACTTTGCTGTGAGCAATGTGGGGGCGCGGGGTTTGATGCAGGTCATGCCGTTTTGGAAAAAAGAGTTGGGGCAACCCAGTGATAACCTTTTTGAGATTGAAACGAATATTCGTTATGGTAGTGCGATTTTGAAGCACTACCTGAAACGTTATAAGACTGAGCGACGCGCTTTAGCCGCTTATAACGGTTCGCTGGGCAGGGATAAATATCCCAACAAAGTTTTCGCTCAAATGCGTAATTTTAAAGCTATTCGAAAAAAGATGACATCCAGTTAATCCTCCTTTAGCTGATCCAGCGGGCTTTGTACTGAGTTAAGATTTTGCTGCAGGACATGCGTGTAAATTTCTGTCGTTTTGACATCGTTATGTCCCAGTAATTTTTGAACCACGCGAATATTGGTACCAGATTCCAACAAATGGGTGGCAAATGAATGCCGAAATGTGTGTGAAGTGACTTTTTTGTGAATGTCAGCTTTCTTTTTTGCAGAGCGAATCGCTTTTTGTAATCCCGATTCATTGACATGATGTCGGCGTATTTGACCACTTTGAGGATCTTTGGATAACTTTTTGGATGGAAAAACATATTGCCAATCCCAAGATTTAGCTGCATTGGGATATTTTTTTGCCAGCGCACCTGGCAACCAAACATTGGCATGACCTTGTTGAAAGTCATCGATAAAAATAAGGCGTACTTGTTGTAAATGATCGTGTATTTTTTCACGAACGGAGATGGGAAGCAAGGTGGTGCGGTCTTTATCCCCCTTGCCTGATCGCACTGTTAACAAACCTTGATCAAAATCAATATCTTGAACGCGAAGACGTAATAATTCCATCAGTCGCAAGCCACCACCATACATGATACGAGCCATTAACCCTGTTGTGCCTTGCATGTGAGATAACAGTCGAGTGACCTCACGTTGACTCAAAACAACGGGTAAACGTACTGCTTTTTTGGAGCGAACAGGAGCCATATCATCGGCAAAAGGTAATGCCAAGACTTGTTTGTACAGGAACAATAAGGCGTTAAAGGCTTGGTTTTGAGTGGATACAGCGACATGGCGATGAACGGCAAGGTGACTTAAATAGGCTTCGATTTCATATTTCCCCATGTCTTTGGGATGCTTCTTTTGATGAAAAAAAATAAATTCACGAATCCAATGTGTGTAAGCCTCTTCCGTGCGTTTAGCATAATGATGATAACGCAATACTTCTCGAACTTGATCCATCAACCGTTGGGCAGTCGGGTGAAAAATAGGCTTTTGATTGACCTTGTTTTGTCGTGGTGGCAAAGTTCCTCCTTAAATCCTTGTTTGAATCTTAGTATCTAATATGAAGTAAATCAAGGGTGTATATCGGAGCGCAATATATGGAAAACCAAGTACACGTATTGCTAAGTTAGATAATTTTTGAAGGTAAATTTAAGGCTGTATTTTGATGAAAATATAGGTCTTGGCTGTTGCCTTGTTGAGTCGGGTTTGTTTGAAGGCTTGGTGGTTTCTTTGATGTGGGCTAAAGTTGGAAGGGTCAAGTGAATTGGTGATTGATTTTT
>JAUZQO010000073.1 GCA_030950925.1 Mariprofundaceae bacterium | reverse complement strand
GTTTTAGAGAACATATTGGTAAAAAAACCTAGTGTTTGTAACACATTGATTTATAAAGCGTATATTAAAAATAACATCGGGGTTTGGGGGATGTTATTTTTAATATACCACAATATTCTAGAATGTTATGGTTACTCGCTTGCTTTGCGCTAAACGCGCTGAATCTTGGCGAAGGTATTGTATAGTGATTCAAGTATTAAACCACCGTCATTCCAGAGTGCTTGTGTCTGGAATCTATCGATAGACCCTCGACAAAAGCACTCGAGGGTGACGGTAAATTAATGTAGTATTCATACTTAAACGATTATAGTGTAGATAATGGTTAGTCCTTTTAAGGTTGTAACGTATATTCATTGTAGCCTAAGCTCCCATAGAGGGTGATTGGATCAAATATAGGTTGAGCTGAATTCAAGTGACTATGTTGGCGAAAACTACGATCTATCTGCACTGGGTCTGTTGGACTTGTTGAAAAAGTAATCGAATGACGTGTTTGAACGACTAGCAGTAGTAGTTCTCAATGGAAGAAAAGGAGTATATCGAATGAAAAAAATCATCATGGGATTCATGTTATCCATGGCTGTGATTGTTTCAGCACATGCCGTTGATTTTAAATGGATGAATGACAAGGGTGAAATTCATGCTTTGTCACAAGATTATAAACACCAGCCTGTTTTGGTGCATGTCTGGGCATCATGGTGCGGGCCATGCCGCGCTGAAATGCCTGAAATGTCCGCATGGCTTAAACAACATCCTGAAGTGAAGGTGGTGCCTGTTTCCTTGGATTCAAATTTGGAAACAGCACAAGCTTTTTTGAAATCCCAAGGTATTGATTTGCCAGCTTTACTGACAGATCAACAACAAGCAGGCTATTTGGGTATCCGTGGTTTGCCCACCACCATTCTTGTGGATGGCGGGGGAAACATGGTGGAGCGTCGAGTGGGTATGCAGGATTGGAGTTATCCAGCATGGTCCCATAAGGTGTTGGCGTTGTTTACGAAAAAAACTGTGGTGAATTAAAGGCTGTCACTGTTTGGGTCGCTGCTGAATGATGGATTGAATATTTACACTTGAAGCGGGTGACTTGTCTCGACATGCTGCGCTCAAATTGAACGATAGAGAGGATGTGTATGAAACGATTGGGAATAATTTTGATGGTTTTACTGGGGAACACTGCTTGGGCTGCGGATAGTCCTGATGTGATGCCTGCAACAGCAGCACAAATTCGTGCCAATGTTCCTTCCTTGCCGATTGATGCCATTCGCCCTGCACCCATTGATGGTTTGTACGAATTGAAGGTGGGCGGACAAATTTTTTACTCGGATCGTACGGGTAAGTATTTGATTGCAAGTGGTCATATTTTTGAAACCAAAACACGAAAAGATTTAACGGCTGCACGTTTGGAAGCTATTAACACTGTGGACTGGTCAAGTTTGCCTTTGAAAAATGCGATTGTTTCAGGTGATCCCAAAGGTTTACCTGTGGCGATCTTTACCGACCCGAACTGCCCTTATTGTAAAAAGTTAGAAACAGCGTTGAAAGATGCCAAAGGCATCAAGGTGTACACGTTTTTATTTCCGCTTTCGCGTATTCACCCCACAGCGCGCGCCCATGCTGAATCCATCTGGTGTGCAAAAAATCAACATGAAGCTTTGCTTGATTTGATGTTGAAGGGTAAAAACCTTGCCAAAGGAACCTGTAAAACGCCCATTGATGAAAATACTGCATTGGCGCAAAAATTGGGTATCTCAGGTACACCCACCATGATATCAGCGGATGGTCGTAAATTTGCAGGTGTTAAATCTGCGGCGGATTTAAAAGCTTGGTTATCGGGTCAATAAATGAATGCATATATCCGTACAAACCGTCAAAACAACGAGCTTCGCCCCATCACCATTGATACTCACTTTAATGCCTATGCAGAAGGTTCAGCACTGATTTCCTTTGGCAATACACGTGTGTTGTGTACGGCAAGTGTTGAAGAAAAGCAGCCGCCTTTTTTGCGTGGAACTGATAAAGGTTGGGTGACCGCTGAATACAGTATGTTGCCACGTGCAACGCATACCCGTGGTAGCCGAGAAGCAGCACGCGGCAAACAAACAGGCCGTACCGTTGAAATTCAACGTTTGATTGGTCGTTCTTTGCGCGCTTCGATTGATTTGAATGCGTTGGGTGCGCGTTCTATCTCACTGGACTGTGATGTTTTGCAAGCTGATGGTGGGACGCGTACTGCCGCGATTACAGGCGCATGGGTAGCATTGCGTATTGCGGTGAATCAATTGTTGGCCGAAGGCTTGCTAGAAGCAGATCCAATCCATGCACAGCTTGCCGCGGTGAGTTGCGGCTTTGTGGGGGGTGAAGCATTGTTGGATTTGCAGTACTCTGAAGATTCACAGGCTGAAATGGATGCAAACTTTGTCATGACTGCTAATGGTGGTGTTGTGGAAGTGCAAGCTACAGCCGAAGATAAGCCTTTGCATTGGGATCAGTTTATGCAGCTTAAACACTATGCCGATCAGGGCGTGGCATCTCTGCTATTGTTGCAGAATCAAGCGCTTGAACAACACTGATGAAGTGGGTGATTGCCAGTGGTAATGCCAAAAAACGTGGTGAAATTGCCGCTATTCTAGCACCGCTGGGCATTGATTTTCTAAGTGCCAAAGAAACTATTTTTGTCGATGTAGACGAAGATCAAGATTCTTTTTCGGGTAACGCTCAAAAAAAAGCAGAAGCTTTTACCAAGGCCAATGGAAAACCTGCCCTTGCCGATGATTCGGGTTTGTGTGTGGATGTTTTGAAGGGTGCACCAGGTATTTATTCGGCGCGGTTTGCAGGAGAATCTTGTTCGGATATCAAGAATAATCAGAAACTATTGAAGCTCATGCAGGCACAAGAAAACCGCCATGCATACTTTGTGTGCGCTTTGCATGTTGCTTTTCCTTCTGTTTCTGAATCTCTTTTTTGTGAAGGACGTGTACAGGGTGAAATTTTACATCATACGGTTGGTCAGTCGGGTTTTGGTTATGACCCACTTTTTTTCTGTCCAGAGTTAAACAAAGCCTTTGCTTTGGCAACGCCAGAAGAGAAAGCATCTGTATCCCATCGGGGTCGTGCGTTAAGAGCATTGGTGGAAATGTTGCCTGGTCAATTGAAACATAAAAAGTAGGCTTGTTCTTTGAAATGGACTGTGCATAGTTCGCACCCATTACATATTTGGATCCGATTTATCCAGAGCAGAGGAGGGTTACAGGCCCATTGATTCTGCGGCAACCGACCAAGTGAGAGCTTGGAGAATGGTGCCAACGCCTGCCTAATGCGAGTTAGGAGCGATAAGTTCGGGTTGTTAGTTTTTGGCACAGGCCACGCTTTCAACCTTCGCTTTATTGCGAAGGTTTTTTTATTTCTGGACATTGGAATGAAGAAAACGGGAGTTTGACGAAATGAGTGAAAGTATTGTTCGTGCCTTAAAGTGCCGTGAATGTGGTCATGAATATAAGATTGAACCCACGCATGTTTGCGAGTTTTGTTTTGGTCCTTTGGAAGTGGTCTATGACTATGATAAATTACAAGGTAAATTTACGCGTGAACTGATTGAATCACGCCCTCAGAACATGTGGCGTTACAAAGAGCTTCTACCCATTGATGGTGAGCCAAAAGTCGGTGCGAACAATGGTTATACACCGTTGGTGAAAGCGGATCGCCTTGCCAAAGCATTGGGTGTGAAAGAGCTTTATATTAAAAATGACTCCGTTTGTTACCCGACCTTATCTTTTAAAGACCGCGTGGTATCCGTGGCTTTGTCCAAAGCCGTGGAATTTGGTTTTAAAACAGTTGCATGTGCATCAACAGGAAATTTGGCGGGTTCAGTGGCGGCCAATGCTGCGGCTGCGGGTTTGGAATCGTATGTCTTTATCCCTGAAGATTTAGAACAAGGCAAAGTGTTGGGCGCAGCTATTTTTGGCACCAATGTCATTGGTATTCGTGGACAATATGATGATGTGAATCGTTTGTGTTCAGAAGTTGCAGGGAAGTATGGTTGGGCCTTTGTGAATGTGAATGTACGTCCGTTCTATGCCGAAGGCTCGAAAACCTTGGGTTATGAAATGATGGAGCAATTGGGTTGGAAAGCACCCAAGCATGTCGTTGTTCCCATGGCATCGGGTTCTTTGTGTACCAAAGTGGATAAATCCATCAAAGAATTTATTAAACTGGGTTTGGTTGAAGATAATCAAACGGCTGTGTATGGCGCACAAGCCACAGGCTGCTCACCGATTTCGAAGTCCGTCAAAGATGGCACGGATATGATTCATCCTGTGAAGGCGAATACCATTGCCAAATCATTGGCGATTGGTAACCCCGCTGATGGCTATTATGCCAATCAAGTGATGAAAGAAAGCGGTGGTTATGCGGAAGATATTTCGGATGAAGAAATTATTACTGCGATGAAACTATTGGCTGAAACAGAAGGTATTTTTGCTGAAACAGCAGGTGGTGTGACCTTGGGTTGCGCTCAAAAAATGATTGAATCGGGTCGCATTCCTCGTGATGAATCCATTGTATTGTGTATCACAGGTAATGGCTTGAAAACACAGGAAGCGGTGTTGAATGAAGTGAATAAGCCGCGCATCATCAATGCATCCTTGAAAGAGTTTGATGTGTTGGCAGAAGCTGACGGGGTGCAATAAACCTTTTTTATAAAATCATCGTCATCCCTGAAATCTTGTATCGGGAATTTATGTGTTCCATATAGTGATTCAAGTATGAAACCACCGTCATTCCAGAATGTTTGTGTCTGGAATCTATCGATAGACCCTCGACACAAGCATTCGAGGGTGACGAGATGATGTCATCCCCGAGTTCTTTTATCGGGGATCCATGAAAGAATATGAAAAACAGGAGAAACCAAGATGGCAGTAACAGTAAGAATTCCAACCCCATTGCGTAAATTAACAGCAGGTGCTGATGAAGTATCCATTGAAGCTGAAAATATTGGCGCAATGATTGATAACCTAGAAGCGGCACACGCGGGTTTAAAAGAGCGTTTGTGTGATGATAAGGGTGAAATTCGTCGTTTTGTGAATGTCTATTTGAATGATGAAGATGTACGTTTTTTGAAAGGTCGTGATACTGAACTGAAAGATGGGGATGAAGTGTCTATCGTACCAGCCATTGCAGGTGGCTGCTAAAACTACCTTTTCATCCGATTGCGGTGTTATGTTCAATGTTCCGATGCTCAGATACTAAAAAGTATGCTGCGCTTCTTGCACTTAACATGCCTTGCATGCGAATAAAAATCCAACTTTAGAGTGAGGCAATGATATGAAATTACGTGTTTATTTGAACTTTGATGAAAAATCGGTGACGGATCCCGTGATTTGGAAATTGGCAAAAGAGTTTGATGTCATCACCAATATTCGCAGTGCATCGGTGAAAGAAGGTATGGGTTTGGTCGGGCTTGAAATTGCAGGTCATACCGAAGTGATTGAAGCATCGGTGAGATGGCTTGAAGCGCAGGATGGTGTGCATGTTGAACCGATTGAACAAAACATCATTGAGGGCTGATATGACTATTTATAACAATGCGTCAGAAACGATTGGGCATACGCCATTGATTCGCTTAAATCGAATTGGTTTGGATTTGGATGCTGAAATCCTTGTGAAATGTGAGTTTTATAACCCTTTAAACTCGGTAAAAGATCGGATCGGTCGCTCTATGATTGAAGCAGCAGAAGCTGATGGTGTGTTAAAAGAGGGTGGTGCGATTGTTGAAGCCACCTCTGGCAATACTGGTATTGCGCTCGCATTTATTGCCCGAGCCAAAGGTTACCGCTGTATTTTAACCATGCCTGAATCCATGAGTTTGGAGCGTCGAAAGTTGTTGAAACTTCTGGGGGCAGAGTTGGTGTTAACACCTGCTGAATTGGGTATGAAAGGTGCGATTGCCAAAGCCGAAGAAGTCACTGCAAGTATGGATGGTTCTTTTATGGCAAAGCAGTTTGAAAATCCAGCCAATCCTGAAGCGCATCGCCAAACGACTGCGGAAGAAATTTGGACGGATTGTGATGGGAAAGTGGACGCTTTGGTCGCGGGTGTTGGCACGGGTGGAACGATTACGGGTGTATCTGAGGTATTGAAAGCGCGTAATCCTAATTTTAAAGCATTTGCAGTAGAACCCGTGGATTCACCTGTGATTTCGGGGGGTAAGCCTGGTCCGCATAAAATTCAAGGTATTGGTGCTGGATTCATTCCCAAAAACTTGAATGTGGACATCATTGATGGCGTGGAACAAGTCAGCAATGATGATGCTTTTGCGATGGCGCAACGTTTGGCCAATGAAGAAGGTATTCCTGGTGGCATTTCATCGGGTGCAGCGGTATGTGCAGCTTTGAATATAGCGGGGAAAGATGAGATGCAAGGCAAGCGAATTGTGGTGATTTTACCATCCATGGCAGAGCGTTATATGTCCACGGATTTATTTAAAGGTATTGACGTTTAAAATAGAGGTTGAACATGATTGATTTTACAGAAGAGCAAATTGAGCGTTATTCACGCCATATTATTTTGCCAGAAGTCGGTGCTGAAGGGCAATCCAAACTGTTAGAAGCCAAAGTGTTTATGATTGGCGCAGGTGGTTTGGGTTCACCCGTTGCTTATTATTTGGCAGCCGCAGGCGTGGGTACGATTGGCATTGCTGATGCGGATGTGGTGGATTTATCCAATTTACAGCGTCAAATTATTCATAATCAAGATCGTATTGATATGCCGAAAGTGGAATCTGCCAAGAAGACCATGCAGGCATTGAACCCTGATGTAAACGTGAATACCTACAATTATTTCGTCACCGAAGATAATATTCGCGATATTATTTCAGAATACGACATTATTATTGATGGTTGTGATAACTTCCCAACGCGTTTTTTGGTCAATGACGCATGTTATTTTGAAAAGAAAACATTGATTTCAGGGGCAATGTTCCGCTTTGAAGGGCAAGTAGCGACTTATAAGCCGCATGTGCATAAAGAAGGCCCTTGTTACCGTTGTTTATATCCTGAACCACCGCCAGCGGGCTTGGTTCCTTCATGTTCTGAAGCAGGTATTTTAGGTGCTTTGGCGGGTTGTGTAGGCACGATTCAAGCTGTGGAAGCTGTCAAAGAAATTCTTGGTATTGGTGAATCTCTGTCGGGCAAGTTGATGATCTTTGATGCGCTCCGCATGGAATGGAAAAAGTTAAAATTACGCAAAGACCCACAGTGTCCGTTGTGTGGTGAGAATCCAACCATTACGGACTTGGTCACCTATGAACAGGCGTGTGAATTAAAATTCGGCGAATAAATATTGAACTGAGGTAAAGTAAACATGAGTACATTTGATTTTGCACAGGCTGCTGACGTGGATGAGTTTGAAGCGGGCTATCAAGCATTTAAGGCTGGATCCATGCCCGAAGAGCGTTTTACACCGTTTCGTTTACAAATGGGTGTGTATGGTCAACGTCAAGAAGGCGTACAAATGATTCGAGCTAAGTTACCTGGTGGCAATATCACGCCTGAACAACTGATTGTATTGGGTGACTTAGCGGAAAGTTATGGTGGCTGTATGCCAACCGATGGCACACTTAAAGTTGCGCCTGAAAAAGTCATCCATATTACCACACGCCAAGATATTCAAGTGAATTTTGTATCATTGGATCATGTTGTTCCTTTTTTACGCAAACTTGATGAAGTCGGGCTAACGACGCGTGAAGCATGTGGTAATACTGTGCGCAATGTGACCACGTGTTTCTTGGCAGGGCGTTGTCCTGCGGAACATGCTGATGTTAGCATTCATGCACGTAAATTTGCCGAGTATTTTTTGCGTCATCCCTTGGCTCAGCAGTTTCCCCGTAAATTCAAAGTAAACTTCTCTGGCTGTGATACCGATTGTGGCTTGGGTGGTATGCACGATATTGGTTTTATTGCCACACACAAAGATGGTGTCGCAGGCTTTAAAGTATGGGCTGCTGGCGGTTTATCTTCGCAACCTGTCCCCGCGATTCTATTGGAAGATTTTATTCCTGAATCGGATGTTTTATTGGTGGGTGAAGCCTTGATGCGCATTCACTTTAAGTTTTCTGATCGTAAACGCCGTGCGCGTGCGCGGATGAAATATGTGATGCAAAAACTGGGTGCGGAAGGTTTTGTAGCGGAATACAAAAAGCAACGTGCGGTGATTGAATCCACGCATAAAGATGATGCAGGTTATGCCGAAGCGAACTGGCGTACACCGACGGATGCCATGCCGTTCCATGAAAGTGGCGTGGTTGATCAGCATAATGGTTATAAATCCATTTTATTGAATGTTTTTCGCGGTGATTTAACCCCCATCCAATGCCATGCTGTGGCAGAGGCCGCTCGCTTGGGTAAAACCAACGCATTACGCGTCACCGCTGAACAAGGTTTGGTTATGGTGGATGTGGATGAAAATCATGCGGATGATGTGGTGGAAATGCTTGGCAATGCAGGTATCCCGACTGCTTATGCACGTGGTATTTCAGATATTACTGCCTGTCCTGGCACAGAAACCTGTCGCTTGGGTATTACATCGAGTCGAGGCTTGGCAGAAGCTTTGCAACCTTTGATGTTAGACATCAAGCAAGACAGCACCTTGGCAGGGATTACAGTCAAAGCATCGGGTTGCCAACATTCCTGTGGTCGCCATCATATTGCTGATTTGGGTTTTCATGGCATGGCAAAGAAGGTGGCAGGTCAGCCAGTTCCCCATTATCAATTGCATGTCGGGGGTTCAGGTGTGGCAGGTCAACCCTTTGCCTTTGCCTCCGAATGGGTACCCGCCAAACATGCACCTGAAGCAGGTATGGCTGTATTGCATGCTTATAAAGATGGGCGTAAAGAAGCGGAATCGGTGCATGACTGGGCAGAACGCTTGGGTAAAGCAGGTTTATCGGATATTTTATCACCCTTTAAAGCCGATGCAGGTGAAGTGGAAGGGCTTATTTACGATTGGAATGAAAACGAGGCATTCAATACCAAAGGCAATAAAAAAGGTGAGTGTGCAGGTGCGGTGCTTTCCATGTCTGATGCGTTGATTTCGGAAGCTGAATATGAGTTGCTCATAGCGCGTGCGCATGTGGACGCGATGTTTTGGGCTGAAGCACACACGGCTTTACGTCGTTCGGCGATTTCAACCGCACGCGCATTTTTGGTGGCGTATGGTGAAGCACCTGAAGATGATGCCGAAGTATTTTCTATATTGATGGCCAATGCAGCGACAGATACGGACATCATGACAGGTTTCATGGCTGTGCAAGGTGCATTGATGGCGATTGACTTATCAGAGCCTGCGGCAGGTGTGACCAAGCTCAAGGATGTGCAAGGCGCATGGCTGAGCTTGGCTGAAAAACGTTTTTCCGCCGTGCCTGATACAAACGAAGCAGTGGATGAGCATTCACAAAGTGACGCGGCTTCTGATAGGGTCAGCTTGGATTTATCGGGTGTGGCATGTCCGATGAACTTTGTGAAAACCAAGGTTAAATTATCAAGTATGGCGATTGGTTCGCAACTGGAAGTTATTTTGGATGATGGCGCACCGATTGAAAATGTTCCCTTATCATTGGAAGAGCAAGGTCAAAAAGTGCATATAAAAGAACAAATATCTGATACCCAGTGGCGTATTGTCGTGGAGAAAATTTCTAAAATCTAAATGCTTGACGACCTTCATCCTTTTTCCAACCCCGGGCGCACCAAACTTTCGTTGGTGAGCCGTGGTTTGGCTTTACCGCACGGTTTAGCTGATAGTTCACGTTGGTTGGCGCAATCCAATGGTGCGGAATCAACCTTGGATATGCGCTTGCCCAGTGGTCATTTTTGTTCTGTGCCTGTGGGTCAGCCATACACCGAAGCCAGCGCATTTTCCTTAAAACTTGAGGCAAATGGCAAGGCTGTGATGTCGTGTGGTGGTGAACTTGAAACCGTTGAACTGGTTGAAGTACCTTCTTTTTACCGTCAATTGACACGCAAAGGATCACGAATGGGAAGCTTCTCCTCTCTGCATGATCGTTTATTGATATTGCAGCCCTTTATGGGCTGTGGTTTCTTTGCCCAAAAAGGTCAAGCCTGCGGATATTGCCAATTTGATTCGATGTTAAATGAGGTCACACCGCCCTTGCGTGATCCGCTTGAACTGGTGGAAGTGGTGTTGGCAGCTTTGAAAGAGCGTGAAGTCGATACGGTCTATTTATACAATGGATTTAGCACGGGTGATGATGCAGGGCTTTTGAGCTTGGTGCCAGTGGTTGCCTTGCTAAGAAGACATCTGGGTCATCGACAAATTGCTTTGGAGACAGTGGCTCCCCAAGATATGACAGCCTTGGATGCTTTATATGCAGCGGGTCTGGATATTTTTATTTGTAATCTTGAAGTGAATAATGCTGAAATATTTGCTGAAATTTGTCCAGGTAAAGAAAAACAAGGTGGGCAAGCTGCGATTTGGAAAACGTTGGCTTATGCAAAAGATGTTTTTCGCGAAGGTGCTGTGGTGAGTCACCTGATCGTGGGTCTTGAATCGCTGGATTCAACCGTGAAAGCGATGGAGAAAATGGTGTCTCAAAGGATTGTTCCTTTGTTGATTCCTTTTCGACCCTTGCCCAATACACCGTTACAAGATGTACCCATTCCATCATTGGATGACGTGGAAAATGCTTTATTGTTGCAATATCAATTATTGGAAACATCAGGCATCCCCATGCACCGTTTGCGAGATATGGGGCGTGTCTTAACACCCATGGAAAGTCGTGTATTGGATGGCAATAGCCCCGCTATTTCTGAACGTTGGGTGGTCTCTTCATGGGGGCGGCGTTGGGGTGGCTGGTTGGATGGTTTTCGTCGTCATTTAAGGGTGCGGGGTGAAGAAAAAAAACGGGATAAACGTCCTTTTCATCACATTCTTGTGAAAGAGTCCATGCCGTTTGTTTCGATGTTTCTACTTGCAGTGATATTTGTCAGCGCTATGTCAAGTGATACCCCGCAAGGTTTAAGTGAATCAGGTTGGTATGCATTGATTATTTTCTTTTTGTGCCTTGTATTGTGGGTGACGCAGTTATTACCATTGGCAATTACCTCACTTTTAGGGTTGGCATTGTTGCCGATGTTGGGGGTGTTGCCAGCAACAGAAGTGTTTGCACTGTTTGGAAATCCAGCCGTCTTTTTTATTTTGGGTGCATTTATGTTGGTGGCTGGCGTGATGCAAAGTGGTTTGTCCGAACATATTGCATTGACGGTTCTCAATCAAACGGCTGCCAGTCCCAAGCGTTTGTTGATGATGATGTTAATGTTACCTGCATTGATGGCATGCGTGATGCCTGAACATGCCGTTGCGGCCTTATTTTTACCCATTGCTTGGGAAATTGTACGCGCTTTGGGTTTGAAAAAAGGGCATGTATATGGGCAAGCGATTTTTTTTGCTTTGGCTTGGGGCGCGATTATTGGTGGTGTGACCACCTTATTGGGTGGCGCAAGAGGACCTTTGGCACTGGCGTTGAGTAGCGAACTGACTGGGCAGACATTTTCATTTTTCACATGGACACTGGCAGCTTTACCGATGGTGATTTTACTGTTGTTGGTTGCCGCAATCTTATTGAGACGAATGACGCGCGGCGTTATTTTAGACCTATCTCAGGTTCAAGAATATTTTGAACAACGACGTTTGGAGTTGGGTGACTTAAGTATCAAAGGCTGGCTGATGGCGTGCTTGATGATGGTCACGGTATCGGCTTGGTTATGGGCTGGGCATGCCAATAGTTTGGCAAGTATATCTTTGGTGGCAGTGGTATCGATGTTTGTGTTACGGATTGTCACATGGGAGGATGTTGAGAAGCATGTGTCATGGAGTGTTGTTCTCATGTATGGGGGTGCGATTGCCATTGGTAAATCACTGTCGGATAGTGGTGCAGCAACATGGTTAGCCCAGACATTGATTCCTGGTGATATGGTGGGCTTAGCACTGTTGGCACTGTTGGTCTTGTTGACCTTATTTTTTACAGAAGGTGTGAGCAATGCGGCAGCGGTAGCGATTGTCTTACCGATTGCGATTCCAGTGGGTTTAGCGGCTGGGTTTGATCCTGTGGCGATTGCTTTGACGATTGGCTTGGTTTCAGGTTTTGCCTTTATTCTACCCATGAGTACGCCGCCAAATGCGATGATTCATGCCACGGGCTATTTGCGTTCATTCAGTATGCTACGTTATGGCGGCATATTGTCGCTGTCAGCTTTTGTCATATTTATGTTGGTGTCTAAATACTGGTGGCCAGTGGTGGGTATCTCTTTATGGAAGGTTCAATGAATACATTGATGGATGAAACGCTTTTATTATTGAAAGAAGCAAGCGATAATCATGGAGATAAACTGGTTTATTCGTGCAGTTTAAGTCCTCAAGGCATGGTCTTGATTGATCTGATATGCCAGTATGATCTAGGTATTCGTATTGTAACCTTGGATACAGGGCGTTTACCCAAAGCCACGTATGATTTAATGGCAAGCCTTACGGACAAATATGGTGGTATATTGGATATTCGTTTTCCTGATAGCGAAGAAGTGCAAAATATGGTAAAAAGTGATGGTATCAATGGTTTTTATGATTCACTGGAAAATCGTAAGCGTTGTTGTGCGATACGAAAAATTCATCCTTTGCAAAAGGTTTTGAAGGGTAAAGAAGCTTGGATCACAGGGCGACGTAAAGATGAGTCCAAAAACCGTGCGGATATACAAGCGGTTGAAGATGATCCTGTCTATGGTTTGAAAAAATACAATCCCATGCGAAATTGGACAGAAAAAGATGTGTGGGCATATATTCGTGACCATGAGCTACCTTACAATGCCTTGCATGATCAATTTTATGTCTCCATTGGTTGTGATTGTTGTACACGAGCGATTAGCATGGGTGAAGATCCACGTTCAGGGCGCTGGTGGTGGGAAAATGAAGATACTTTGGTGGAATGTGGTTTGCATGTGAGTTCATTAAAAGCTCCCAAAGGTGAAAATGAATCAGGAGATGGTATTTAAATGAGTGAATCGAAGAAGGATATTACTATTGTTTGTTTTAGTGGCGATTTTGATAAAATATTGGCTGCATTTACGATGGCAACGGGAGCGGCTGCGACCAATCGTAAAGTGACCATGTTTTTTACCTTTTGGGGCTTGAATGTATTGAAAAAAGAACAAGGGCGGAAGTGGCTGGGTCAAGGTGTGATGGCCAAGGTGTTTAATTTTTTGATGGGCGGGTGTAAGAATTTGCCGCTATCTCGCTTAAACTTTGGCGGCATCAGTCCCAGTTTAATGACAGGTATGATGAAGAAACACAATGTTGCGACATTACCTGAATTGATTGAAGCTGCCCATGCCTTGGGTATTCGGATTTTGGCATGTGAAATGGCGCTACATATTTTAGAGTTGGAACGTGATGATTTGATTGAAGAAGTCGCAGATGTGGTGGGTGTTGCCACTTTTTTGAATGCATCAGAAAATGGTCATATTATTTTTGTGTGAGGTTATTAGAATGAAGTTTTTAGATATTACACGCGAAACATGCCCGATGACCTTTGTGAAAGTAAAGTTGGCATTGGCAAAAATGGAAAAAGGGCAAGAATTGGAAGTGATTTTGAAAGAAGGTGAACCTTTGGAAAATGTACCGCGATCCTGTGAAGAACAAGGCTATCAGGTGTTATCCATTGATGCATGCGGTGATGGTAAACATCGCATTATGATTAAAAAATAAGGATTGAAATAATGAGTCAACATAAATTAACCCAACTTAAAGCACTCGAAGCTGAATCGATTCATATTATTCGTGAAGTGGTGGCACAATTTCGTAATCCAGTGATGCTTTATTCTGTCGGTAAAGATTCCAGTGTTTTGGTACACTTGGCGCGTAAAGCCTTTTATCCTGCACCGCTTCCATTTTCCTTATTGCATGTGGATACAGGCTTTAAGTTCAAAGAAATGTATGAATTTCGTGATGCTTTTTGTGAAGAAATTGGTGCAGATTTAATTGTTCGTAAAAATGATGATGCCATTGCCAAAGGCATGAATCCCAAAGAATTTGGTGTGGCACGTTGTTGTGGTGCTTTGAAAACATCGGGGCTATTGGCTGCCTTGGAAGAAGCTGGTTATGATGCTGCTTTTGGTGGTGCGCGCCGTGATGAAGAGCGCTCTCGTGCCAAAGAACGTGTGTTTTCCATGCGTGACGAATTTGGTCAGTGGGATCCGAAAAATCAACGACCTGAATTGTGGAGTCTCTATAATGGACGCATTCACGATGGCGAATCTGTGCGTGTATTCCCTATTTCTAACTGGACGGAAATGGATATTTGGTCGTATATTCGTGATGAAGGCATTCCGATTGTTCCACTCTATTTTGCCAAAGAACGCCCGATGATTGAGCGTGGCAATATGCTGATTCCCTATTATGAAGAAAATAAGAATCAATTGCTTGAAGGTGAAAAACCCAAAATGATTATGTCGCGCTTTCGCACCTTGGGTTGTAGCCCTTGTACAGGTGCTGTGCGTTCGGATGCGACCAATATGGATGAAATTGTGATTGAAGCAGCTGCGGCACGTCGATCAGAGCGTGAAACACGAATTATTGATCACGGTAGTAATTCGATGGAAGATAAGAAGAAAGAAGGCTATTTCTAAGAAAATCATCTGAATCATTTTAAGTATTTATAGGTAATAAAATATGACTAAATTTAATTTTGAACTGACAAAAGAAATCGAACTGTTGCGCTTGGTGACGGTCGGTAGTGTCGATGATGGAAAATCCACACTGATTGGTCGCTTGCTTATTGATACCAAGGGTGCATTTGAAGATCAACTGATGGCAGTGCGTAAAAAGAAAGGTACAACGCATGTATCATCTGCTGCTGACATTGATTTGGCGATGTTGACGGATGGTCTATCGGCAGAGCGTGAGCAAGGTATCACCATTGATGTGGCATACCGTTATTTTGCCACCCCCAAACGCAAATTTATTATGGCGGACTGCCCAGGGCATGAACAATATACGCGCAATATGGTGACAGGTTCATCGACTGCCAATGCTGCGATTATTTTGGTTGATGCACGTCATGGTGTGCTGCCACAAACCAAACGTCATACCCATATTTTGGGTTTGTTGGGCATGCCTCACTTGGTGGTTGCGATCAATAAAATGGATTTGGTGGATCATGACCAAGCCACGTTTGAGCGTATTAAAGCGGATATGGAAGCTTATTGTGCCAAACAAGGCATTAAGGATTTGATTTGTATTCCCATGTCAGCTTTAACAGGTGATATGGTCACGATTCGTGGTGACAAGATGGACTGGTATGAAGGCGACACCTTGCTAGAAACCTTAGAGTCTATGTCTGTATTGGATGATTTGGATGAAAAACCATTTCGCATGCCAGTACAGCTTGTGAATCGCCCGCAAACAGCAGACTTACCAGACTATCGTGGATTTATGGGAACGATTGCATCGGGAACGGTGAAGGTTGGGGATAGCTTGATGGTGGTGCCATCGGGTAAAACATCAACCGTGAAAGAAATTGTGACGTTTGACGGCAATCTTGAAGAAGCTTTTGCACCGCAAAGTATCACCATTACTTTGAACGATGACATTGATATTTCACGCGGTGATATGTTGGTTCATGAAGGACAATATATTGAAGCGCGTAAATCATTGACTGCCAATATGTGCTGGATTGGCGATGAGCCTTTGGAAACCCGTAAAAAATACATCATCAAACATGCCAGTAGCGAGTTAAAAGTGATGGTGGATTCGATTGACTATAGAACTGATATTCACACCTTGAACCATGAACCAGCGGATAGCTTGGCGATGAATGATATAGGACAAGTGACATTCAAGTTGCAACAGCCCTTGAGTTTTGATGCCTATGCCGATAACCGTAGTACGGGAAGTTTTATTGTCATTGATAGCTTTACCAACAATACTGTGGGTGCAGGTATGATTGTTTAGCTTGGCGTATATAGTCATTCAAGTATCAATACTACATCGTCACCCTCGAGTGCTTGCATCGAGGGTCTATAGTCATTCAAGTATAGAACTATCATTTCTATCATCCAATCGTCACCCTCGAGTGCTTGTATCGAGGGTCTATCATTAGATTCCCGATAAAAGATTTCGGGAATGACGTGGTGATTTAATACTTGAATCACTATATCATTAGATTCCCGATAAAATATTTCGGGAATGACGGTGTTAATACTTGAATTACTATAGCTGATATGCACTTGATTTAAAAAACGTCATCTCCGTTGCCCCGGAGTGCTTCTTTCGGGGATCTGCTTCGCGTTCCCATGCTCCTGCGTGGGAACGCGGTAGGTTTTGAGAAGATGGAGTGCGTCACACCAGTGAGTAGGGAGACTCTATGTTTCAGGCAATATCGCCATGGATTGAGCAACACCAACGTTGGTTTCGTTTTCCTTTGATTGTATTGATGACATGCGTTGCTGTGATGATTGCTTTGCTTCACCCAGATTTTCCAGATCAACTTGAGCTTAAAATTTTGGATGAACAGTTTAAAATACGGGGTGAAATATCCCATGATCGACGTGTAATTATTGTGGGTGTGAATAACAATGATTTATCGGAGATTGGTCGCTGGCCTTGGTCTCGTGATAAAATAGCCACCATTGTTGATCGTATCATGGGCGAATATCACGCCAAAGCATTGGGATTTGATATTGTATTTTCTGAAAAACAATTGAATCCTATTGTTGAAAGTGCAAGGTTGATTGAGGTCAAAGAGCATGAGGAAAACCTTGTCAAATTATTGCTAGCACATCAAGCGGCAGGCGATGTGGATGGTCAATTGGCCGCAGTGTTGAAAAAATATCAACATCAGTTGGTACTAGGTTATTTCTTTTACCCCCAAGGCGTTGATGCCCCTGAACTGGGTTTAAAACGTTTACCTCAACAATTGGCGTTATTGAAAAAATCAGGAATCAGTGCAAAGTTTTCAGGAGATATGCCAAGTTACATCCCTCAACTGGCAGCCATTGAAGGGAACTTACCCCGTTTTACAGAGCAAACCGATGTCTCAGGCTTTTTTAATTTTTTTCCCGATACCGATGGAACGGTGCGGCGTATTCCCTTAATCGTTCAATCAGGTGAACATATTTATCCCAGTATTGAATTACAACTTTTACGTATCTTTAAAGATTGGCCTCCAGTATCTGTGAGCATCCATGATGGCGAAGTTGAATCGCTCATGTTGGGCAAGCAACATATTCGCACGGATGTATCAGGGAGTATGATTATCAATCATTATGGACCTGGATACACTTTTCAGCATGTGTCAGCAGCCGATGTTTTATTGGGGCGAATTCCGAAAGACACGCTTAAAGGGGCGATTGTTTTATTGGGTGTGACAGCAGTGGGCGTGTTCGATTATCGCCCCAGTCCTTTTGATTCCGTGTTTCCTGGTGTGGAAGGACATGCCGCAGCTATTTCAAATATTTTGAACAATGAAGAATTATCGCGACCTCCTTATATGAATTTTATTGAGTTTCTTCTTGTCGTGATATTGGGCTTATTGTGTGGACGCTTGGTCATGGGACGTAGCCCATTTACCCAAAGTTTGGTGATTTTTGGCATACCTTGTTTATTGCTAGGTGTATCATATTGGCTGTTTGTGACTTATGGTTTATGGCTTGAAGTGATGTATATGCTTTTGGCTATTTTATTGACCACTGTGCCTGTAAGTTTGTTTCAATATATTGTGGAATCACATAAACGTGCCTTTATTCATGATGCCTTTTCTCATTATTTATCACCTGAAGTCGTGGATAGCTTATCGAAACATCCCGAAAGTTTAAAACTGGGTGGTGAAGAAAAAGAATTAACCGCGATGTTCTCCGATATTGCATCTTTTTCGACGTTTTCGGAAAAACTAAGTGCGCCTGAATTGGTCACATTATTGAACACGTATCTGACGGCGATGAGTGATATTATTCTTAAACATGGTGGCACCATCGATAAATATGAAGGGGATGCCATTATTGCATTTTTTGGTGCGCCCCTTGATATGGACGAGCATGCAACTGCTTGTGTATTGGCAGCGATGGAACAGCAAGCCGTACTTGCGGAGATGAGAAAAGAGTGGAAAAAGCAAGGTGAGCCTGAGCTTACTGTACGCATTGGCATGAATTCTGGTTTGATGGTTGTGGGAAATATGGGCACGGATACGCATATGAATTATACTATGATGGGTGACCATGTGAATCTTGCAGCACGCTTGGAAGGTGTTTGTAAGGCATACCGCACGCCCATTCTTATCAGTGCTGATACACAGCGTTTGGTGTGTGATAAAGTGTTTTGTCGTTTTGTGGATCAAGTGTTGGTGGTTGGTAGAAAAACACCCGTGGACTTATTTGAGCCAATGTGTTCATTCAATGATATGGCAGATGAGATTGTTAAGCGTGATGCGATGTATAAACGTGCTTGGGCGATGATTCAATCTCGCCAATTTGAGGGTGCTCTAAATATTTTGAAGGGTTTATCTGGAAAGTTTCCTGAAGATGGTATGTATGAAGTGATGATGGTGCGTGTTGAGGGTTATTTGAGCCACCCACCAGCCAAAGATTGGGATGGTGTCTTTGTGATGGCGTGTAAATAATTCTGTTATTTTTTGATGATTTTCGCCCAGAAAAATCCATCATGCTTCAGGCTAGGGTAAAGCCGTTGTTGTTGAATAATATGGCACCCTTCAATCACCTGTTCATTTTCTTGTGGATGAATGGAACACACTGCATAAATCAAGGTGCCGCCTATTTTTAATACGCGTAAAGCCTCTTGAAGCATGGATTTTTGATGCTTTGAAAGCTTCTGGACACTGTTCTCATCATGTAAAAACTTAGCATCAGGGTGGCGACGTAAAATACCTGAAGCTGAACAGGGAGCATCGAGCATGATGGTATCGACACTGTGATCGGGTATGGGAAGATGGCAGGCATCCGCTTGTAATATACTCACGTTGTTGACTTGCAATCGCTTTAAATTTTCTTGCAAGCGAGGTAAGCGTTTGGGATTGAGTTCAACTGCCATGATATGAGATGTGGGAAAGCGATGAGCCAGTAAGGCAGTTTTCCCACCTGGTGCGGCACATATATCCAAAATAAGACTACCTTGAGTTGCATCCAATGCCATAACGGCATGTTGTGCCGCTTGATCCATGACTTGAAAACCACCGTCATCAAATGCGGGAAGCGATAGCACATCTGTTCCAGTCGATAAAAGTACAGCATGGGGTGAAAGATCCCCTTCCTCAGCTTTTATGCCATGCTGTTGGACTTGTTTTATCCATGTATTTCGATGCGAAAAAATAGCTAAGGATAATGGGGGCTGTTGTTGTAAAGATAAGCAAAATGATTGCGTGACCTCAGCCCCCCAAGCATTCCGCCAGTTGGCATAGATCCACTGGGGGAGTTCAGCACGTTGATGGGGCTTGAGTGTTTTTGGCGGTTCATGGTTGGCGATTTTACGTAAAACCGCATTGACCATGCCTGTGGCTTTGGGTTGGAAGTGTTTGATGGCATCCACGCATTCCGAGACTGCGGCATGGCTGGGGATACGCATATATCGCAATTGATAGGTGCCAATGAATAAGCACATACGGGCTTCAATATCAGGTTTCTGTTTCAAAAATCGAGAAAAATCAGCTTCCAATGAGAAGAAGCGGCGTAATACACCCAAAACCAACGCATGTAGCAAGGCTTTATCACGAGAGTCTAAGCCTACAGCACGCTTTTCAATGGCAATGTCAGATTTTTTTTGGTAGGCAAAAATATCGACCAGCACCTGAATGGCACGATGGCGAGTGGATGATTCAGTGTTATGTTGTTGATTCATGCAAGCGTTTCCTTTGTTGGGCAGCCTTGGCAACAGGTGCGAAGCCCATACGGTGAACAGGACAAGGCCCAAATTCACGCAGGGCATCCATATGTGCCTTGGTGCCATAGCCTTTGTGTTGAGCAAAATGATAGGCAGGATATTGATAATCCAAGTAACGCATCAAGCGATCTCGCACCACTTTGGCAACAATAGAAGCTGCGGCAATTTCTTGAACCGAATCATCACCGCCAATCACGGCTTGCACAGCATAGGGCATGTCGGGAACACGGTTGCCATCCACCAAAACTTTCGTGGGTTGAAGCGGCAAGGCTTCGACACAACGGCGCATGGATAGCATGGTGGCATGAAGAATATTCAAATGTTCAATTTCTTCGAGATTGGCTTGTGCCACGGCATAACTTAAGGCATGACGGCGAATATGATGGTATTGTTTGAGACGTTTTTTTTCGGAAACCCGTTTTGAATCACGGTATTTTCCCAGCATCGGGTCATCGAGGGATAAAATCACCGCAGCAGTGACGACAGGACCAGCCAAAGGGCCTCGCCCGACTTCATCCACACCTGCTAATAACGTGAGCGCATTCATTTGCCTTGAAACAATTCCTTGATACCACCAATGGCACCCAATGTTGCGGTGGCATCAATCGGCATAAAGACGGTTTTATCACCTGCACTGGACGCACCAATGGTATTTAGTGTATCCAAATAACGAATGGCAATCAGATATTGGCTAAAGCTTTCTTCACCCAAAGCCTCTTTAAGTTTATTCAAGGCTTCTTTTTCACCTTGAGCTTCTAACACGCGGGCTTCTTTGTTGCCTTCTGCGACCAAAATAGACGATTGGCGTTGACCTTCAGCTTTGAGAATGGCGGCACGGCGCAAGCCTTCAGCTTCTAAAATCGCGGCGCGTTTATCACGTTCCGCACGCATTTGTTTTTCCATGGCAGCTTGCACTTCTTTGGGTACATTCAAATCTTGGACTTCAACCCGTTTAACCTTGGCACCCCAATCATCGGCCGCTTCATCCAAGCTGATTTGTAGGCGAGTATTGATTTCTTCACGTGAAGACAGTGTTTTATCCAGCTCCATTTCACCGACCAAACTACGCAAGGTGGTTTGCCCTAGTTTTTCAATGGCATTGGGCAAGTTGGAAATACGATACACCGCATCATGAGGGTCTGTAATTTCAATATAGAGCAAGGCATTGATATGAATGCTGACATTATCGCGTGTGATGACGACTTGCGATGGGAAATCTAAGACAGTTTCACGAATATCAATGCGTTTGACACTTTGTAGGGATGAATAAGAAGCACCACTATTGTCACCCAACAAACCACTTAAAACACCCGTAGAAGCTGGCGTTTTCCAAATAAATTCACGGGGTTGATCGAGAAATGGAACAATAAAATTGATACCAGGCATCAGAGTGCGGCTGTAGTTACCGAGACGCTCAATGACCATGCGCTCGGAATTTCGTATGACAATGATGCCTTTATAGGTAAAGACCAAAACAACAGCGGCGAGGGCAATCCATACGATATTGATGTCCATGTTTAATGCTCCTTGATGGCTTCGAGATAAAGTGTGCTGCCATGTACCCGTACAATGCGTGCGGATTCACCAATATGCAAAACATCATCCGATTCAGCAGCCCAACCGACGCTTTTATACATGGCACGACCCCGTGGTGATACATCTTCAATGATGGTGACTGTTTTACCAATGATGTGTGAAATATCATCCTTGTCTTTTTTGATGCTAGAGGGGCGCAGCGTGTGCATGGTGACAAGCGCAATGATACTGCCCAGAATAAAAGTAAACCATTGGATATTCATGGAAGCATCGAACCAAGCCGATAATCCTGCTAAACTAGCGGCAAAAGCAATGGCGAGTAGATAATAGGAATTGATGAGGGTCAATTCAATGATGGCGATGATACATGTGATGATAATCCAAACTTGCCAGCTATCGGTATGAAAAACAGTCAAGATAAACCTCCAAAATTTTGTTGTTGGTGATGTAGGGTTATCACTGGGGTGATGAATATCACAGGATTTTTTTTGATAAGTGATATGTTGCTAGTGATACAGGTGAACACCTTGACATACACTGTTGGTATTTTCAAAGTTGAGATTCATTGTGATTGTCTGAGGAGGCAGTGTGGGGCTTTTTTCGAGTAAGAAAGATGGTTTGATTGCCATCGATATTAGTGCGACAGGTGTCAAATTGTTGGAGTTATCAGAAGTTCGCTCTGGCTATGCCCTGCAATCCATGGCGGTTGTACCGTTACCTCGGGATGCGATTGTTGAGAATACAGTGATTGACTCAATGGCGGTATCACAAGCCTTGCTGGATGCGGTGGAAGCTGCCAAGCCAAGCGCACGGCGTGTTGTTATTTCGGTGTCGGGCAATGCTGTGATTATCAAAGTGATTCAGGTTCCAACAACCACTGAATTTGATTTGGAATCTCAAATTGATTTTGAAGCCGATAAACATGTCCCCTATGATATTGATGATGTTTACTTGGATTTTCAGATTTTAGGACCTGATCCTGAAGAACCCGATCAAATGGATGTCGTTTTGGTGGCATGTAAACGTGAAATTGTGGATGATTACCAATTGGTTCTGAGCGAAGCAGGACTGGAAACAAAGTGCGTGGACTGTGCAGTCTTTGCCTTGGAAAATGCAGCTGAAATCATGGGGCTTCTTGATGCCGATGTGGTGGTTGAATCATTTGAAGAAGATGAGGGTCAAGCCATTGCGTTGGTCAATATCGGCGCTAATTTGGTGAATGTAAATATTATCAAAAATGGGCAAATGGCTTTTGTACGCGATCAATTTTATGGTGGTGAAAATTTAACCGAAGAAATTCAAAAAGAGCATGGTTTAAGCTACCAAGCTGCGGAAGATTTGAAGAAGACATCGTTTTCTGATGTGCATCCTGAAGCAGTGGAACGGTTTTACGTGGGTTTGACATCGGAACTGGTGCGGTCGCTGGATTTTTATGCTGCGAACCATGGAGAATCTCCTGTTCGACAAATTTATTTGATGGGCGGTGGGGCGCTGATTCCTGATATTGCGACTGAAATTGAACAACGCTTGGGTATCAATGCTGAAGTGGTCAACCCGTTTGATAAAATTAAAGTCAATAAAAAGAAATTTGATATGGATGAATTGAACCGTATGGGTGCCATGATGATGGTGCCTGTGGGCTTGGCTGTAAGGAGTTTTGACGCATGATTCGGATCAACTTATTACCGTATCGTAAAGCACGGCGTCAGAAACAAATTGTACAACACTTATCTTATGTGGTGGCAGTGGTTGTGGTCATTGTGGTCATCATTGTGGGGCTTGATACATATATTGGCAGTGTGTTAACTGATTTGCAGGAACAAAGGGTACAATTGCAGCAGCAAAATTCTAAATTATTAAAAAAGATTGGTAAGTTAAAGGGTTTGGATAAGTTGCGTTCTGATGTTGAAAGTAAGTTGGCATTGGTGGATCGTTTGCAAGCTGGGCGTTTTGAAACACTGATGATTTTACATGAAGTTGCCAAGCTTATTCCTGAAAATGTTTGGTTTTCATCGTCTGTGAATACAGGGACAGGGTTACAATATACGGGTTATGCGGAAAGTAATAAGGCTGTTGCTAATTTTATGCGTGCGCTTGATCAGTCAAAGCTATTTAAGAACGTTGCTTTGCAAGTGATTCAACGTCAGCTTATCAATGGTATGCCTGTTCGTAGTTTCAAGTTAACCGTAGGTTATGTGTCAGGGGTGAGTGTTGAAGATTTGCAAACGGATGTGAAACCAAAAACGGTCAAGCCTATGAAGAAAATGAAAAAATTTAGTATAGGAATGGATCAGTTGCTGCAATTGAAAAAAGATCAGCAAAAGCAACAAGCAGATCAGGCGAAACAATTACGGGACTTAGAGGGCTATTAATATATGGAATCTTTAAACCTTGAATTTTTTCGTCCGATGTTACCGCTGCCGTTATGGCAAAAATTACTGGGCTTGTTATTTGTCGTTGTTATTTTGATGGGTGCTTATTTTGCATTGGGCTGGATGCCCGTTCAGGATGAAATTGAACAGGCTAGGGGGCAAGTGGAACAGCAACAAATGCAGTTGAAGAGAAATCAACATTTGGCACAAAATTTACCCAAGAAGCGTGCTGAATATGAGAAATTAAAAGTACAATTATCGATTGCATTGGAGCTGTTACCAAAGAAATCACAAATCCCCGACCTCTTAGAAAGTGTCACGCGTGCTGGCACCAATTCAGGGTTGGAATTTACGGTGTTTAAACCACGGGGTGAATCTGTCAAAGAAATTTATGCCGAAGTCCCTGTAGATATTGTGGTGACGGGAACATTTAGACAGTTATTAACGTTTTTAAAACGTGTGGGTGAAATGCAGCGTATTGTGGCTGTTAAACATCTAACGATTCGTAAAGGTAAGGACGATTTATTAAAGGTGAAGGGCAATGTGATGACTTATCGCTTTGTGGAACATAAAACGAAGAAATGAAACAGTTTTTTAATGGAGAATGTATGAAGCATTTATATGGATATGAATGGTATCAAAAGCTTGTTGCATGTTTTGTGTTATTGATGTTGGCATGGCCTTTGTCGGCGCAAGCCAGTGAATTGTTGCAATTAACCCTATTGGATTCAGATGATGGTGATGTGTTGCGTATTGAAGGTGATAGTGCCTTGGAATATCAAGTCTTTGATTTGGATGGACCGCCACGTTTGTTGTTGAGCTTTCCAAGTGCCACACTGAGCAAAGATGTCCAAGCGATAAAAGCTTCGGGGCAGGGTGTATTGAGTGTGAAGCCTGTTGTAGTCAATCATGGGGTTCGTATTGAAATTGGTTTAAGCCAAGTGTTAAAATATAATATAGAAGAAAAAAATAATCATCTTTTGATACGTTTTGAAGGTGTAAAGAGAACAGCTTCAAAAGCCAATGTGCATCATGCTGCCATGATTAAAGATTTGGAAGTGCGTGACCAAGGGGGCGTGACTGAATTGCATCTTCGTGGTGAATATATGAATGCAAACCACAACGCCTTTGTCAGTGATGGTGGAAAGCAATTGATTTTGGACTTTTGGGGGGGAAAAGCTGAATTAAGCAAAGAATTTTATCAATTTGCAGCCCAATATATTCAGAGTGTCACGGTTGGACATGCCGATGGTCGTGTGCGTTTTGTGGTGGCTTTATCGGGTGGCACAGAGATGCAACAACAAATTGATGCCAATACACATGAGTTGGTGGTGCGCTTGGGAAGTATTGTGGCGAAAAAGAAATCGGGTGTGATTGAAGTGGAAAATGTAGAATTTCGCCCTGATGATCGTATTGCACACCTGATGATTCGGACATCGGAAACCAATCCCATCATGGATGTGCAAGAGAAGGATGATAAAGTTATCATTCTTGTGAAAAAAGCGAACTTATTGACAGGGCAGGAGCGTACACAGGATGTCAGTGCTTTTCCTGGCCCTATTAAGCAAATTGATAGTTATCAGGATGGCAGCGTTGTAAAAATCATCGCACGCCTACGTCAAAAAGTCAGTGTCACGACTTTTCAACAAGGCAATATATTTACATTAAACTTTGAACCCGAAGATATGGTCTTGGCTCGCATGAGCAAAGGGCAAAAACAAGATCCTGCCTTTGCCTATACGGGGCAAAAAGTGACCTTTGACTTCAAGGATATTGATATTCGTAATGCCTTAAAATTGATTTCAGAAATGAGTGATTTGAATATTATTATGTCCGATGATGTGACGGGTACATTAACCATGCGCTTGGTCGATGTACCTTGGGATCAAGCCTTGGATTTAATTTTATCAGC
>JAUZQO010000072.1 GCA_030950925.1 Mariprofundaceae bacterium | reverse complement strand
CGTTTTTCCAGGATTTAGCTTAGCAAAATTTGATCCCACAGTAGCAATCGCAGCATAAGCATCATTAAAGACGATGCTACCACCACCTGTAGGCGCTGCCACCACCGTGAACTTTCCTTCACTGGCATCCGCCCCATCTATAAACGTATCCCCATCATTATCCACACCATCTGTCGCCCCATCAATAAGCACCAAGGTTGTCGGTAAATTATCCAGCACTTTTAAGTCATAAGCTGGTGTTGTTGTACTGGTATTGGTGAGGATTACTTTGTACTCATAGGTATCTCCCGCGCTACCCGATGCTGTCGCGGCAAAAGTGCCACCGCCCGTCACATTGCGTACTGTCTTAGCAATGGTCACAGTCGGACGGTGAACCACAGCCGTATATTCCGCGTGTAAACTCGCCAGCGCAGTACCACCCGTAAAACCATCCGTAGCATTGTTGGAGCGGAACACTTGCCCTTGATAATTCAAGCTTCCACCAAAGTTATTGAGCAAGTTTGTGCCATCAATATTTGCTGTCGTATTCAACACTCGCGCTGTTGCATAATAATCAAACACGGCTGACACAGCACTATAACTGGCGATAGTCATATTGATGATACCAGGCTTGAGAGGGTTGGATGCAGCAGGTGTGGCCGCGCCTGAAATTGTTGGTGTCAACGTATTGTTGGGCTGAGCAAGCAGTGACACAAACCCCAAACCAGTCGGCAAGGTATCTCTAAATATGAGGTTTTGAAAAGCCCCACCCGCTGGTGCTAAAGCTGGATCAGCACCAAACAAACGCGCATACAAATCATAAGTGAGTTCCTCACCAATGGCGGCATAAGGGTTCGTCGTAAACGTTTCGGATGTTTTCACCAATGTCTTCTTAAAATTCAAGCCAAGAATACGCGGCGCAGCGCGATCATGACTATATGCACCAAGAAAAGTTTTAGGTGTTAGTGCTGCTCCTTTATTATTTTGAGACTGAGAGAAAAATTGACCTTTCACATCGCCCACCAATGACATTGGGAAACCATTATCATGAGCGGTTACATTAACACGAACTGTCATATTACCAGCATTTATACCATTGGTATCATAACCTAATAAGTTTCCACTCCATAATGATGGATCACCGCATGTCCATATCCCAGCAACCTGACTACATACCAAACCCGTCCAACCTGTCGTACCTGATGATATCACAGTCACTGAGTTAATCGTCAAGCCTGTTTTAACAATAGGAAGGGTAAATTGCATATAATCTGCCGTTGAAGCTGCTTCACCCACATTTTTAAAATTAAAATCAAAACTCATCGTATAACCATCGCTGACAATGGCGTAAGCGGGATTTACCGTCATATCCAAATCAGGGATCAAAGGATTCACTAATTTTGTATTCACATTGGCTTGTGGATTCGCACACGTGCTTGGCGAACTCAATGATAAACTTAGATTACCACCATAATTGCTCGCCAAAGGATCCAATTGATTATTGGCAGCATTGGGTTCTGCGACTGCCAAAGAAGGATAAGCCTGCGCATACAAATCATCGGTTAATGTCGGTACTAGAAAAAACTTTAAAGCCGCTCCAGTACCATTACGCATGCCTGTTCCACCCAATGTAAACGTGGGTGATGTCGCTAAGCCTGTCGCAGTCGCTGTTCCATCTAAGCATATCTTAGGTGCTACACAAGCATTCGGTGTCGTATTCACCGCAGTACCCGTCACGGTTATCGCAGCATAAGGATCCAACCTCATACCTGCTGGAAATGCTATGCTGCTTAAACTCAATGTACTCGCAGTGCCGCCACCATTATTAAATGCCACCACAACTTGTGTACGCCCTGCTGCCTGAGGTGTAATCGTTTGCGCATTCGGATTCGTCGCAAAATAACCAAAACCGGGGGTCATGATCAATTTCGCTTTGCCCGTCACTGGTGTGGCTGCTGTCACCCCTGGGTTGGTTGAAGGCAAATTAGAGGCAACCGCTGCACCCTTATTGATACAACCCCATGTTAAGTTTACTTTATTATCAGATCCGAAACCAGTACAGACATTTCCTAGCGTTTCTTTAAAATGATAAGCCTGTGTTGTATTCGCAAGAAGGTTTGAGAAAGAAACCACCGTATTATTTGTAATTGTTGTGAGCGTACTACCAGCTGGCTGTGAAAGCACTGTCATCGTCGTTGCACCACTGCCTGCAAACACATCTTGAAAGCGCACATTATAAGTATCGACAGACCCTGTATTTTGCACCGTAACATACCAATCAATCACATCACCTGAACCACCATACACCGTCGCATTAAAAGCTCCTGCAGGGTTCGCAGTCGTATTTAATCCCGTTTTCACCACTTTAATATTGGGTTTTCTCACTGGAATCACATAGGGCGTACCAGGTGAACTGACAGGGTTACCACAACTGATTGTACCTGCGCCAGAAGCGGTAATCGTGGGTGCATTACTCGCTTTTTCCCCCACTGTAATACCAAAACGAATGCGAACTTCATTCACACCACCACCCGTGGCTGAATATAAATCAGCTAAGGCTGGAATTTGTGTTTTTGTCCATGTGTATGGTGAAGCTGTCGTCCCTGCACCTATTGGATTGTTAGCGACTGTCCAAGTGGCACCACCATTCATACTGTATTCAACCGTACCTGCAACAAAGGCGATACCTGTGGTTGTCGTATTCAGTACTTCCTGCGCAGAAGCATTCAAAATATCGGGGGTGCCTGTATTGCGTACAATAATCACATCTTTACCCACGCCACAAAGCGGTGCAAACGTATTCACAGTATCATGTACGACTTCCATTTGCCCTGCTGGAAACGTGAAATTAGGCTCGAAAACATGTGCGGGACCTTGTGCGATACCGCCACACCCCCATTGTGCATAGACATCATTGCTACCATTGGCAATACTACAAATACCCCCAGCAACTGTCGCATTCAACACAATGGTTCTTGTGCTTCCTGCTGGAATATCACCCAGAGCCCATGAAACTTGCTGACCCGTTACTGCAACAGTATTACACATCAATCCAGCATTTCCGACCGTTGAGCAGGATTTCGCAGCATTCGATGTATTCGTTGCCGCACTATCCAAAGTCATACCTGTGGGGAGTGTATTATAGAGTGTCGCACCAAAGGATGTCCCATCCCCCACATTGGTCACATAAATCTTCCAAGAAACTTTTTTTCCAATCACCGTGTATTGCTGCGGTGTCATTGAAATCGCAAGCAAACCTTTGCGAACAACCGTGGGCGTAAACGATCCTACTGCATAAAAATCACGCGCTGGTGTGACTGAGGTTTGATAATCATCATAATCAACGCGAACTTGTGCTGCTACGGGTGTCTTTGAACTTCCTCGTTTCAACTGCAACACAAACGTAATTGTACCATTCGCAGATAACTTGGGTGTTAACACAAACGTTGGACCACCCACTGCCACGGCAGTGTATGCAATATTCGTTGTTGTAAACAAACCACCCAAAGTCGGTACTGCTTGTGTGGGAAAGTTATAATTTGTTCCTGCACCCGTTGGAAAGGATGCCATCACATTGCTGGCAAATTCTTCGCTCGCATTGGAGACAGTCATCGTTCCTGTCGCAGACTCACACACATCAATAGTGGTCGGCATCGTTAAAGCAATCGTTGCTTCTGCTTTTGCCACAGGTACAAAAGCACCCTGCGTATAGACTTGGGTTGTCCCTGCTACACATGCTCCCGTGGTAGCTGCACCACCCGCCACTGTCATGGTCACCAATTGCGTCAGTTTTTTTGTGGATACCGCGCCCAAAGCAGCATCAGGAATTGTTGTTTGATAGGTAAAAGTCAATAGTTGGTTGGCAACATTACCAGCATTAGCCGTAATAAAAACCAAATCAATCGACATATTCGTTGAACAATTATTGGCCGCTATCGTTCCTACACCACATGTCACGTTAGCCGCAGGCACCACGGCTGCGGCACCATTCAGGCTATATTTCAAAGTATTGGAAACCAGTGTTGCCCCACTCACTGCAAAATTATCTTGAAACGTTGAACCCACCCACGTGCCTGCGCCTGCACCAAAATTATAGGTCGCTTTAAAGGGAATAAATTCACCTTCTCCTGTGGCAGCACGCACATTCAGCGTAGCAACATCAGGGCTTCCTGTTTCAAAAGAAGCACCTGCAATAGGCGTATTGGCTACATTAAAGGACTGCGTAACAGCCGCTGCAGGGTTATTAACTAACAATGGTTTGCTTGTTGCACTCGCACTCAAAGTACATGTTTGCGCTATCGATGCCGTGCTGGTTGCCGTCACAGTTGCTGCATTATTCAGCGTTGTTCCACCCAAGCATGTATTGCTGGGTGCAGTATAATCAATAATTAAATCACTTGCTAAAGGCAAACTTGCTTTGGGAACTGTCCAAGTGATCACATCACCCGCCAAACAAGCAGGTGCATTAATTCCAGCAGCACATGTTGCTGTGGTTCCTACTGGAGCCGTCAGAGTAATGCCTGTAATAGCTGATGTACCTGTTCCAGCGGGCAAGGTATTATTGATCACAAATTGTGTTCCATTGATCAAGTTTGCATTCTTCACTGAGAAACCCACAAGAAAACGAGCAGTTGTACCCACTGCAAAACGATCCACCACGGGTGTCGTTGTTGCTGATGCATAACTATCATTGCTCAATGTTAATGAAGGCACCGCCGCAGGTGCATTCAATACACTGCTCACCGATGGCGTATTGTAAGCCGCCGCACACTCATTGCTGTACGTTGCTGTCCAACTGATATTGGCAGCTCCCGTCACTATGCACATATTCGTGGCAGCCACACTAAAATTCAATGTTAAGTTTGCGCCTGCTGCCACTGTACCAGCTCCATACGTAAATACGCCTGTAGTTGCATTGTATGTCCAACCAGTCCCTACAGCACTCACCGTGATGCCTTGTGCAACCAAATTGGTTTGTAAGGTAAAGCCTGTGGCAACACCAGTCCCCGTATTTTTAATCGTCACGCTCATGGGGGTCACAGCATTGTAAGCTAAGCTATAGGGATTAACTGTCACCGAAATATTGGGCAACTTTTGCGTGAGTACAATATGTGCCGTTGCTGATGTATTTGTCTTACCTGTTCGATCCTTACTATACACAGTATTATCAATATTTTTACACGATGTAATGGTGGCATTCACGGTTGAATTGAATGATTTTCCAGGTGCTAAATAATTGATGACACCTTTGGGCGCTACTAAGCTAGGTGTCGTGGTTAATGTAGAGCCAGTCGGTGCTGTGCTTGTGATCGCAGTCAAGGCTAACGATGCCGATGGATTGATAGCATATTCATCCACACTCACATCGAATAAAGCTCCTAAACCCGTATTGGTAATACCCACAGACCAATTGGCAGTAGCATTGAGTGTTCCAGCTTGTGACGCTGGTGTTTTTGCCAACACCACAGCCCCTGCTTGCACCAATACATTAAAGGGATCCGCATACGGATTCGTATTCAATGCACCTGTATTTGTGGCTGCATATTGCCATCGGTTAGAAATTTGCGATGTACCAGAGACCCCCGTATTATTTACTTTGATATCGTATTTTAATGTCATTTGACATTGTGCATACAAATCATAACCCACAGGTGATAAGGTAAAATAAATGACTGGAGAACCTAGATTTTGTGTCGCGGTTACTGTAGGTGTAGGCGTTGTACAACCCGTTCCCGTTGTTGCTATGCTCGCTGTATTGGGGACATAAACAAAGGCTGCTGTTGGCAATAAAACACTGGGCTTAATATCATAAGCATTTTGCGTGACACCGACAAGCTGTGTGTTATTCAACACAAACGTAACATGATCCCCTGAGGGTGTGGCTGCGGTCGTCACTTCGGTCGTACCATTCCATACGCCACCAATATCCATCCAAGTTCGACCTGTTTGTGCAGGACTCCAAGATGATGTAGGTGCCAAAATGGGTGCTGCCCATGCTTGGCTAGCAAACAACAAAACAAAGCATAAATATATGCCAGTGATAACTCTTTTATATAAATATGTAAGCATAACTTGCTTGTCACTCCTTGATGCTACCAAATCGTCATTTCCAATACCACCCAACCGTCATTCCAGAGTGCAAACCCGCGTCATTCCAGAAGGCACTCACCCCGTCATTCCAGAGTGCTACCAACCCGTCATTTCCAATACCACCCAACCCGTCATTCCAGAGTGCAACACCACGCCCGTCATTCCAGAAGGCACTCACCCCGTCATTCCAGAGTGCTTGTGTCTGGAATCCAAGACCCTCGACAAAAGCACTCGAGGGTGACGAGTGTTAACCGTCATTCCAGAGTGCTACCAACCCGTCATTCCCGAAATCTTTTATCGGGAATCTATGACTTAAAAAGATCCCCGACACAAACACTCGGGGATGACGGGCGTGGTGTTGCACTCGGGGATGACGAAGTTGGAGCAAAAACACAAACTACTTCCTTTTTGGTGTATAAATAAACACCTCAGCACGACGGTTCGGCTGCAAACATTTCGCCACTTTACTGTGCGTTGGGTAATCTTTATCTGAACAAAATACGTCAGGCTGTGTTTCGCCATACCATGCTAATTCAAACAAATCTTTACCAATACCATGTTCAGTCAAATAATCACGCACATGTTCCGCACGTGCTTTTGATAGCACTGCATTGTGTGCCATACTTGCCAAACGGTCGGTGTGTGCCTCAATACGAATTCGATAAGCTTCGGGATATTGTTGAATGAATTTCAACGCTGCATCCAATGTACCAGGACCTTTGGCATTAAGCTTGCCTTTATTCAAATCAAAATACACAATGATTTTATGATCAGGGTGCTGCACCACAGGTTCAGGAAAAAGAACGGGGGCAGGCTGTTCACACAAACGTGAAGCAGGAATGCATGCGGGTTCAATAGGTTCAGGGTCACAGGCATCAAAAAGAACTTGTGCGCGTTTGGCGAGTGCTTCTGCATCATCCAATTCATTGCGCGCATGAATCATGCCCATTTCTTTCACTTGATGACCTGCCCACATCAATTCGATTTCTAGCTCAGCAATCGGTGTTTCTACACAATGAAATTTTGTGCTTTTTTTCATCTCTTGTGTGATATTCCATAATTTCGGGCGCACCTTTTGAGTATCGGGGAGCATATCGGTATCAAGGCTGATATTTTGTGTGTTCGCTTCCATCAACACAATCATTTTTTTGGCTTCTTGTAGTGATGCTTCCACCAATGCTGTGCTTTCATTTTCATGGTATTCATCCCATGACATTTTGATCAAAGCTCGCGTTTTTGCGAGGTGATAATACCCATGAGTTAAATCGCTGGGTTCAATCAATTCCATGCGTTTTTGTAGCGCATGGTAAACATTCAAATCGGATTGAATCACTGCATCGGTCATACGCATTGTGGGTGCAGACAACAATGGCTCTGCCCATGCCACACTATTCCATAGTAGCATACTCAAGCAAACAACAAGTATTTTTCTCATGTTCAACTCCCTTTCAAAAACTTACCAACCCCGTCATTCCAGAGTGCTACCCAATCGTCATTCCAGAATGCTTGTATCTGGAATCTAAGACCCTCGACAAAAGCACTCGAGGGTGACGAGCGTGTGGGTGTTGCACTCGAGGGTGACGAAAAACAATCGTCATTCCAGCGTGCTACCCAATCGTCATTCCAGCGTGCTTGTGGCTGGAATCCCAAGCCCAAGTGCAAAGACACCATCACTGAATAGACTCCCATAAATCTTGCCAGTCTGGGTTCTTCTTCTCAATAAGATTTATTTTCCATTGTCGTTTCCATGTCTTCAATTTCTTTTCACGTCTCATCGCCAAATCCATCGTTTGATACTGTTCATAATACACCAATATGTGGATATGATATTTTTCCGTAAAGCCTTTCATTTGACTGTTTTTATGTTGCCAAATGCGTTGAATGAGCTGACTTGTCACGCCAATATATAACACGCCATTTTTCGCACTTGCAAGAATATAAACACACGGGTTTTTAGTCATGATAGACCCTCGACAAAAGCACTCGAGGGTGACGGTGGGGGTGTTGCACGCGAGGGTGACGAAAAGCAATCGTCATTCCCGAAATCTTTTATCGGGAATCTAAAATCATAACCCATCACTGGCTCAAACTCGCCAAAACATTTTCATCAAATTTATAACGCAATCTCAAAAAGAAACCCTGATCTGTATATTGATTCAGAACCATCTCTTTATCACTATAACCAAACATATTGTAACCCAAGGAAGCCCATAGATTGGCTTGCATCAAATAACCTGTTTCCACACCCAAACCATAATGTTTTTGGCTCAAGCCATCACGCCATAAAGCAGTTCCAATCAGCCCAAAATCACAGCGTTCCGTCACATCATACATCACTCTCGCACCCAAAGCCTGCAAACCATAATTCAATTGCGTCCCTGCATAGCGTTCTTTAATCCACTTGTTGCCATAACGCCCAGATAACGTCATCGGGCGAATCGGTTGATAATTCACATGCGTTGAAAGTAAATAACTTTGACGTGTCATACCCAACGCATCATCACGCCGATAACCCCATTCACCCATCAGCAAAGCATCGAGATTATTGAGGTGTGTTTGACGATATGCCAAACCTACTTGCAAAATATTTTCCACCAGCTTCTTCTTCGTTGCCAATATTAAACGTTGGGTAAAGGTATTTTTACCCAACAATGAGTAATCAAAATCCAACTTCTTGGCAGCACCCAATGTCGATAACACACTATTTTCAGTCGAACCCCAATGAAATTCCAAACGTCCCGTTGCTTTTAATAAAGGATCACCCACAAAGGATGCACTCGCGCCCACGGTTGAAGAGTTACTATTGGTAGGACCATTCAACACCACAATATGTTCAATATTACTACCCAACTGCCAATCTTTGGATACATGCCACGTATTCCTTAAACCCATGGCTGCTTGATCTTCACGCCCTGAAATCGAATCTCTGGCACGGTATTCACTAAAAATTGTGCCATCTTTCATATATTTTGTATCCAGCCCCACAATGGTTGTACTATTGGATTGCACACCATTCAAACCAAACACGCCACTGTTGCCGCTGATGAGTTCATGGCGAACATACAATTTCCCTTGATTTTCCAATTGGTAATTCACGCCGAAAGCAATACGACGTTTACCCGCCGTGTTGATGTCCCGTTCATACTCACCCGATACACCCAATTGTTTCATCCCTGGTATTTGCGTTGCCAATTTCAAACGCAAGGAACGCGATTGATTCGAACCAGGCAAAGCACCAGGTACAGGCGCAGCACCCACACTGTCCGCACTTTGGCGATAACCAGCTTCCACATTCACCCAATCATTCAAACTATGATTGGCACTCACATCCAAAGCACGGCGTTGTGTGTGTAGATTTTTATCACGGGTATGCAACAACTTACCTTTGATATTGGTTTTTTGCGTGATATGAGCTGTCATTTCAACACCTGCTTCTTCACGCCCTTGATTCAATAAAGCACTGCTATTTTGAAACGCCACATCACTGTTCCCTGCATAAATACGACCATCCAGTTTGCCATGTTTGCCTTTCACTTCTGCCCAACGCGCATAACCCACACCCGACTGCGCGCTGCTGCTGCGTGCTATTTCAGCCGTTGCACTGAGCGATTCGGATAGTTTCAATGTCGCATGTGTACCGATAAGTTTAGAGGGGTTTGTCGGATCTTGATCTTTCACCAAGGTTGCACCCAGTTTCACATGCTCGCCCAGTTTCACATCACCATTGACACCCATTGTCCAAAATTGTTTGCCACCCTGATCCGCTTCATAAAGAACACGAATACTTTGTGGGTTCAAATTGCTATCCAAACTTGGCAAAGCTTTGGCAAAAATAATACGACCGCTCACCGCATCCATCGAATAATCTGCAAAACGTTGCATGATTCTTTCTTTCAAAACAACCGACAGCTGATTGCGATCACGGGTTAAAATACTAATTTTTTCACTGTTCAACAACATATTCGGCGCGGTTAAATAATAAGGTCCTGCTGTACCATTGGCTGAAATTTCCTGCGATTTTTGGCGGAAGCTTCCTTGCGCGGCAAAGCCATCCACACTGACAAATTTATTTTCAAAATGATTTTTTACGCCCGTCAAGGTACGGTTATATTTGGACAGTTTCCGACTATCTTGTGCATCGGCTTGAGTGGTAAAATCACCATACAACAACCATGAACGGCCATGATCCACACGCACATACATGCGTTGTGTTGATTGAGCATCAAAACCCTTCACCGATGAATCACCATAAATGGGATAATATTGGTTGGGTTGAATATCTCGCAACAATCGTTTTTTCAATACTTTATCGGAATCATAGGCGGCTGTGAGCAAATAGCTGCCCAACACCCGCCCTTTCAAAAACACCGCAGCACGGGCTGCCGCATCACGTTTGCCATTGCTACTGGCAAATAAGGTCAGTTGTTGTTCAAACGAATCACGTTGACGTGTTGTTTTGATGTGATTCATGTTAAAGTGATTGAGTTGAATCCGACCTTCTAATACACCCACCGCAATCATCGGACGCAATGGTGGTAAAAAGTCCAATTGCGCCACGTGTTCCATCGCACCTGAACTGATGCGAATTTTGGCTTCGCCAGCCCTTTGAGGTGGCAATAATTTAAATTCAGCCTGTCCACCTTGAATAAACGTTTGTGTACCCGACTCAATAGGGTTCACATCTTTCACAAACCAACGCCCTAAGGATGATTCCAAGGTTAAGGGTGTTCGTACTGTCACTGGCACACCATCTTTATCCAGCAATTTCACCAACACAGTCACTTTGCTATGCCCATCCGCATCCGCACTGTTGGGAATTTGTACATCAATCCTTGCCGCGCGCCCTGGCGCAATCACATGAATCGTTTGATCCCCACGAACATTGCCAAAAGGACCTTTGAACATCACACGCAAGGTATTTTCCCCTGCCTTCATATCCAAAGCAATATATTTCCATGCTTCCAATTGTTTACTTGGCAAACTGCTTTTTTCACCCACTTTTTTCTTGCTAATCAACTGACCATTCAAGAACAATTGAAAATGACTGCCCATCAAACCTTTAATGGTCACATTGCTTTGACGATATGGCAAGGTATCACCATCATGCAAATCAATAAAACCAAAGCTATTGTTCAATATGCCCATACGCGTTTCCAATGGCACTTGCATCACCGCTTGCATCGGATCTTTGGGCAGGTTGCTATTGTTATCATTCAATAACAAAGGAATGGTTTGAGATTCAATGCCCTGAATGGGTTGACGAGGGTTTAGAATACCTTGAGCAATGGGTGAACGTGTCCGCGCCGAAGGAATCCCTGCCACAGTGGAAGGGCTTTGCCGACTCAAACTACGCTGTAATTCAGAGACATATTGCGCTCCCGCAGCACGGCGTTCAAACACTTCGGCACGAATGGCTTGCGTACAATTGGATACTGCAAAATCAGCGCGATGCAAACTACCTTTTTTCAAATCCACAAACACACTGCTTGGATCACCTGCATGACGGTTGCTTAAATTGATAAGGTGTGCGCCCTTGGGCAAGGTGATGGCATCCACTTTGAACACATGCGTGCGAGGGTTCAAACCATATAAACTCCATTTGCCTTCGGCATCGGTGATGACATACGTTCCATCTTCCATATACAAACGCACACCCGGAATGCCAACTTCTTCACGACTTTGCATACGATTGTGATCACAATCCATATACACTTTACCCACCACATAAGCTTGATCGCCCAACATGCCTGGTATCACAGTCACTTTGGCTTGTGCTACATTAGACGTTTGAAACGGTGTATTTGCCCAAGCTGAGTTGATGCCATCACCTTGTAAACTTCCCACACCTGCACGCGCTGCATAGGTCAAACTGGTGGTAACACCTGCTGCCAATGTCCCGATTGGCACGCTAAAGCTTGGATTTCCACCCGTCACGATGGGGTCTGCGATTTTCACACCATCACGTTTCATCGAACCTGCAATATAAGAAAACCCATGCGGTAAATGATCATTCATGGTGACTGAGTTGACAGCAATCGCCGCTGTATTGTTTATATCCACAGTATAATAGGCGACTTCACCCATATTCACATTCGGCGATGCCACTGTTTTACGCACAAATAAACCTGAAGTGGGTTGCGGGGCTTTTCCCAGCGGAAAATCAATCACCACAGCACCTGTCGCTGCATTGACAGGAAAAGTGCCTGTATTGTAAGAAGGCCCCGTCGGTGGATTACCTGCAATACCCACAATCGCACGACCCAATGGCAATAAGCTAGGGTTTAATAAGGATGGTTTATAACCTGACCCGACAGGTGGTGTCACACGGATATTGTATGTACCTGGAGCAACAAATGGAAACTGATAGGCACCATAGGCATCCGTCACCACACTGCTGGGCGCAGCGATGGTCATGGTTGGATCATTCCAGACAGTCGCTTGGGTTACTTGGTTTGTGCCTGTATAAATCGTCACCGTTGCGCCTGCAATGGGAGCATTGCTCACATCATCAAACACAATCCCACTCGGATCAATCAAAATCTTGGTGTTTACGGAAGCACCTGCACAACCCAAAATAGTCGCTGTTAAGGTGTCATGGATGAGCGTTTCAATGATTTTATTGAATTGAGCTACGGGAAATTTAGCGGCATCACGCGTCAACAAGCCTGCTTGTGCATTTTGAGATAAAATGAAAATACCTGTATTGGGGCCTGTCTCTGTGAAGGTTAAGTTTTCCAAATCGGTTGTTAACGCTGATTCCACCACCACAGTTCGCGTTTCTGCCACCAAGGGATCGGCATTACAGGTTGAAGCATTGGCTTCAATATACAAAGGGCGACCAATGACGGTTGAAGGTTGGGGCGTGGTATAGGTGCCATCGGTATAATAAGTAATACTTGGAGGATTCACTGCACTCATCGGTACGGTAAGGCGCACCTCATTGGAAGGCACGGTATAAGAAAGACCGTCCGTAGGATTAATATAATAAACCTTACCATGATTCAAAATTTCACCCGATGCATTGGCATGAAGCACGACTTGAAACTGTACGCGCAAATTAGAATTGGCAACCATCGATGGAAATGCCACTGCCATGGCATCCACTGTATTCAAATCCAACGGTGGTTGGGTCACATACGTATGTAAAGGCGCACCTATCAGGTGATATAAACCGCGACCTGCGCCTCCTGTACTGACAAATCCTGCAAAGCGCGTATTGGCTGGTATCACATCACGAATCAATAGCTTCGTTGCAGCATAACCATCAATGGTGATCGGAATCCCTTGTGCTGTTACATTGCCACTGTTGTTCAGATCCAAGGTGTAAACAACGGTATCCCCAGCAATGCCTGTGGTTTTATTTTCACTTTTGACCAAATTCAATACCGCACCATCTTGCACAGTAATGGTATCACGATTCGTTGCCGATAAACCCAACGCAGTGGTGGCTGTGACACCCACCCAAGCTTTCGCCTTGGTCGCCAAGGTTGCAGGAATGGTGCCTTGAATGATGAGCTTGGTTTGCTCACCTACAGCTAAAGTAATACTTTGCCCTGCATTTAGCACTGGCTCTCCAACATCAGGCAAACCATTGCGATTGACATCATGAATCAACATCAAGCCTGTCATATCATAATTATCACCAAGTATATTGGTGACATTGAACGTATAAGTACTCGGCGCATTACCTGTATTTTTTAAGGTATGCGATATATGAATTTGATAACCTGCTGCTTGGCGTATGGTTTGTGGTGTTGTCAGTTCCATCAATTCAGAAAGTGTTATCCGCGTTCTTACCGTATTCGATGATAAGCGAACGTGAAACTGTGTATAGGTATCTACAAATGTGGATTGTGCTTGATTGGTTAACAATGATCCGACTTGTGGTGCAATTGCAAACGCAGTGAAACTACTCAAACATAAAACAAAGAGGGTGCATAATTGCATATATTTTTTAATCAACAATGAAACACGCCTCCTTATTTAATCCAGCCTTCCAACCAAAGACCCTCGACAAAAACACTCGAGGGTGACGAAAAGTAACCGTCATTCCAGCGTGCTACCCAATCGTCATTCCAGAGTGCTTGTGTCTGGAATCCAAGACCCTCGACACAAGCATTCGAGGGTGACGAGCGTGTGGGTGGTGCACTCGAGGGTGACGTGAAGTAACGTCATTCCCAATACCACCCCCCCCGTCATTCCCAATACCACCCCCTCGTCATTCCAGAGTGCTTGTGTCTGGAATCTAAATCTATTGTTATATCTAAATAGATATTTTTTACCAACTTAGATATAACAGCAACATCATCTATCACAATCATGTGGGCAGCCCCATTGCTACCCACATATATTCAACACCCTAAATTATCAAATGATTACGGGTTAATTCTCACACTAAATGTTAACGTCGCAAATTGTTGCGGCGTTAATGTCCCAATCGTGGATGTGAATTGTGATGGATTACCACACGTTCCTGAAGTCGTTGTTGGAGTCGCAACAGCCACAGCATCACTACGAATAGTAGTCACGGCATTATCAACCACAGTATCAACAGCACTCACAGCACCAGCAGCACAAGCAGCACTTTGTGTCATTGTAGTTGTGGTTGTAGTTGATCCTTTACGATCGTAGTACGTTGTAAATGCTGGCGTTGCATCCGAAACTTTCAGACCTGTCACATCCGCAGAACCCGCATTCGTAGCCACAATCTTATACATCACACACTGGCCTGGTTTACCAGTGATATCCGTGGTAGAAAAAGCTGTATCTGCTGCACCGTTACACGTTGCATCCAATGCTTGGGTTTTCACCAAGCGTACTTGCCCTGCAATCACCGTGGTATTATCTGTGTTAAAGACTGCGGATGGTGCTGCAATCGTTGAGATAAGCCCTGTGGTCTTGGCTGTAATCGTTGCTGTATCAATCGCATTGATGGCAGCACCCAATGGCGCAAACACCTTCACGAATAATGTGGCGGATTCACCTACATCCAAACCAGCAGCAGTTGAAGCTCCAGCTGTACCAGCACTCAAGCTAAACAAATCAGACACCACAGGATCCGCAGGATCCAATACACCATCATTGTTTTTATCCCAATAAATAACCGATGTCCATGTCGGTTGAAGACTGTTTGCCAGTGTCAATACCACTTTACTTGTGGTAGTCCCATTAGCAACCAGAGCTGTACCTTCAGCAACATTCCCTGCATTGGTAATAATGTGCGTATAAACAATCGAACCACCAGGGAAGATCTGCCCTGCATTATTACTGTTGATTTTAATGCTACGGAAAGTATTGATTTTAATCGCATCCAATTTCACATCCAAAGCATTTGACGTGGGTGATTTAGCTTGGAAATAAATATTGGTTGTACCTGCGATTTGGGTTGAAACTGTCGTAACCACCGCACAGACCAATTTACTTCCGTTTGGATTGATTGTGCCTGTATTGGAAATGGATTGCCCTGTGGTGGCACAAACACCACTTGCACTATTTCTGAAATCCAAAGCCCAACCCTTTGGCATATTGCTTACATTACCAAATCCTGCTGTACCAATACTACCCAACAAGTCATAGCTATCAGGCACAGTGCTGGTATTATTGATATACAATACAAACGTATAACTATCCCCAGGATTGATGGTGGCAGTTGTGATCGCAGTTCCTGCTGCCGCTTTAGTTGCATTCACACCAAAACCAGTGGTTGCTGCATTCGCAGTTGTAGCTGTTGGAATTGCTGAGTTATTCGTCATATCCACAGTATTGGTGGTAATCGTGGTTAACTTATCCGTGGTTGGATCAGAAACCGTATTATTGGTGACAGATGTTGCACGTAAGAACATCGTATAACCAGCACCACCATTGTTACCCAAAGCTGTACTAGGCAAAATAGCTTTCACAAACACATGATACACACCCGCAGCCAACATTGGCCCTGTATCCAACACACCATCACCATTGGTATCCATCAAAGGCGATGAACCATCAGATTTAAATAATAAGAACGATGTGCCCGTTGGAAAAGTATTGGCATAAGGTTCAATATTAAAAGTATCTGTAGCAGTACCCGTATTATGTACCACATTATCAAACACAACCGTTGAGCCTTGCGTAGCACTTGCTACCAGTACAACATCATTATTAACATCTGCATCTGTTGTGGATGGATTATCATCCAATGTCACGCCCAATGATGCGACATTAGGAATCACAACAAAATCTACTTGATTCGATGGTGCTGTGATAGTTTTTGGTGTCGCTGCGCCATCACCATAAGTCACAGAACCTGTATTTGGAATAATATGGTTAGCAGGATCAACTGCTGCATACACATCAAAGCTCAATGTACCTGATGTACCTGCGGGTACAGAGTTAATCTGCGCCCAGATATTGGTTTTACCAGCCGCAACATAGGTATAATAATCAATGGTCGGTCCTGCACCTTGTAGTGGTAGACCTGCCGCATCTGTTAATGCAGTTGCGCCTGTGACACTCCAACGTGCCAGGTTACCTGTTTTATAACCTAAGTTTGCATCCAAGGCATCTTTAATGGTTACATTGGTTGCTGTTGCATTACCTGTATTGGTATACGTAAACGTATATTTAATCGTGGTACCTGTCGTTGAAGTTCCAACCACACCTGAGGCGACACTTTCAGATTTAGTCAGTGAAATCACCGCAGCACCTGTCACCCAAACCGTATCTGTATTGAGTTGTGTGGAAGCATCAATACCTGATGTACCAGTCACTTTGAGACTATCCTTATTACCAGTGACTGCACTGCTTGGAACATTCGCTGCCACCACAAACTTAAACAAGCCGCCCGCAGGAATTGCAGGGGTTGTTGTGATTGCAGTGAAATTATCTGGCAAACCATCGCCATTGTTATCGGTGTAAAGTGTTACGGCAGTAAAGTTCATACTACCAGCAAGGTTAGTTAGAGCCAAAGCAAAGGTATCGACACTATTACCTGTATTGGTCAACGTATGACCAAAATAAACCGTGCCACCAGGGGTGCTATATTTATCTTGTGATACTGTCAGTGTAAAACCTGCCACTGGCAAGATAATAGTCTTCACTGTATTCGATGTTGCTGTTCGAGGAGCATTCGATGCATCCGTATAAGTTGCTGAAGCTTGGTTGCCAATCACTGTGTCTGCCAGCGGTGTCGCAGCTGATGCTTGCGATGGCTGAAAAGACATGGCACATGTGAGCATAAACGCCACAGCACCAAGGTAAGTGGCAAACTTCGATCGAGTTTGCGATATTGATTTCATATTTTTATCTCCTTTTTTCCCTGCTCTTTAAAACTTTCTTACTCATAGACCCTCGACACAAGCACTCAAGGGTGACGTGGTGTGGTATTCAGGAGTGACGTGATTATCACACTCAAGGGCGGAGGATGGAAATGAAAATCACGTGAAAAAATCATTTCAATGGTATAATCTGCATTCGAGCGGACACTTTTTTACTCTTTTTCGCTTTCAAAACATTCAAATCCCAACGTAAAAAACGATATTCGATCAGTGGGACGTTCACTTTTTTCCAACGCCCATCCGCTTGCTTCACACGGCGCATCAAAGGCATAGGTTTGTAATTCACACCATCCAAACTTGCCAAGGCATGACGTGGGCGTTCGCTTCCTTTCACATAAATCATCCCCACAGGAATCGGTAAGGTGCCTTTTAAATCGCTCACGCCATGTGATATATTGTTATGATATATTGCGATATATTCCAAAATATCACCGGGTTTGGCGGCTTTCGCAGGGATACGTTGCTCAGTATCTTTTTTTATCACAATCTGGTAGGCATCCATGCGCACACTCACCGTTTCTTTCACATCAGATGCCGATGCCAACGTCGAAAAAAGCATCATCATCAAAGATAATAAGCCTAATAATCTCATGCCACTCCCCCTTTCTTTACCCATAAATTTGTGACGAACATCACACGGCTAACATCAAGCCGTCAACATTTAGATGCGCCAACAATGCCCTTGTCCATGAGTAAAAACGGTAATATATCTTACGGCAAGCCATATTAACCTTACATTGAGACACATCGACAAATTTTATGCCACTTTATTTTCATCAAAAATAGGGAGGGGTATATCATCATTCCGAAATAAAAGCCGCGTCA
>JAUZQO010000071.1 GCA_030950925.1 Mariprofundaceae bacterium | reverse complement strand
CAAAATCAATCTTCTTAACATACCAAGGTGATGTAATGCCCAATGCTGCTTCAAATAACTTTTGCATGATCTCGAAATCCTAATCCCTATGAAATGTCAAAATTATAATCGCTATCCACTCAAAATTCAAAAGAGCCAATCGCATATTAGAAAAATTCGTGATAAATTTGAAGATATCAATGATGCGATTATGGAAACTTTAAAAAATACAAAATGCCGATTTAATACTTAAACTACTATATACCACTGAAATCAAGCTGTTCTTTGCGTACAGGGAAACCCACTGTATCCAAATCTTCCAAGACCATGATATGTTCATCACCGATGGTTTTTGTCGCATAGGCTTTGGGAACACGGCAATCTTTGGTGCAAGTCTTCGCCCATCTGGCATACCAAGCCTGCTCCACTTCATAAGATTTAACCTTACGCTGGTGTGAAAAATCATTGTTCCAGCCACGTGGATGTGAAAAGTGATTGGGGAATTTCACATGCTTCACAATCACACTGGATATATCTGTGCCTGTTAAGGCATAGCGAACAATCTCACCATAACCACTCCACAGAGATTGAATCACAGCCCCTCGCAGGATGGCGCTTGCCCCAGTGGCTTTCTGAATGATAGGTTCAATGGATGAATTCATCGGTGTTTTCCCAATAAAGGGGCTAATAAGCTGGGGTGAATATGTTCTTCCAAGGCATCGGCCAATCGATCAAGCGATGCTAAAGTTCGGGCTTGTTGATGGATGCCATCACTGTTCGCATAGCCCATTTTGTTCAGCCATATCTGTCGAAACTCACCTTGTTCAAATAAACCATGCACATAACTACCCCAGACTTGTTGATCTTGTGAACATGCTGCAAAGGGAAATAAGCCATCATTCGCATCCGATATGCCATGATGAATTTCATAGCCTGTCACCCGTGTTGCTTGGGGATAGTTGGCGATACCATCCACTTGTTTCAAGATTTTTTCAGGCTGCATCTGTGTTGATAAGGGTAAAAGAGCAAGACCTTGCATGGATTCACCTTCAACCCCTTCATCCTCAATGGACTGCCCCAACATTTGCATGCCACCACAAATACCCAGCACTTTACCGCCATAGCGTAAATGTTTTTGTAAAGCTTCAACAAAACCTTGGTCTTTGAACCATTGTAAATCGGAAGCCACGTGTTTAGAGCCTGGAAGAATCACCCAATCACTGGCCTGAAGCTCATCCGCCGAACGCAAAAAACGAACTTGCACCCCCTTCTCCGATGCCAATGGATCCATATCATCATGGTTGGACATGCGTGGATAGGCAATCACAGCGATGTGAAACAAACCTTCACCACAAAGGCGCGAAGGCATGGAGGTATGGCGGTAGGGAGCGTCTTCTTCGGGCAAATCCAAACGCAACCAAGGTATCACGCCTGCCAGTGGTTTACCTGTCTCTTTTTTTAGCCATATTAAGGCATCATCCAATAGGCTTCTTGAGCCACGAAAGCCATTGATTAACAGGGCTTGTACACGCTGGCGTTCCGATTCAGAGAGTATATCCAAGCTGCCTTTCAACGATGCAAACACACCACCACGGTTGATGTCTCCCACCAACCATACAGGCACATCTGCCACCTCGGCAAAGCCCATATTGGCAATGTCACCCTCTCGCAAATTGGGTTCAGCAGGGCTTCCTGCTCCTTCGATCATGACCACATCATAGGTGTTTTTTAATGTTTCAAAGGATGCCAACACGGTGTCCAGTAATACAATCCTATCTTGACGAAAACGCTTGGCTTGTAAGCGTCCCACAGCCTTACCGCGTACAATCAATTGTGCCTGATGGTCGGCTTCGGGCTTAATTAACACGGGATTCATATCCACTGTGGCTTTTATACCACAAGCCAAGGCTTGCAGCGCTTGCGCGCGCCCGATTTCACCACCATCGACTGTGACTGCGGCATTATTGCTCATGTTTTGTGGCTTAAAAGGCGCGACTTTCACGCCATTTCTCGCCAATAAGCGGCATAAACCTGCCACCAACACCGATTTCCCTACACCCGATGCCGTGCCTTGAATCATAAGTGCTTTCATGATTTAAGAATCAGGATATTGGTTATCACCCAATACCACACTCATCGCTTCACGCGAACGCCAGCCTTCCGTTTCAAGCATTGGTTTATCATAAAATGCTTTGACTGGGCCTAAGCAAAGCAAGGCAATCGGCTTTGCGCCTTCGGGGCAGTGTAATAAGTCAGCCACATCCTTCGGCTCAAAAAAGGAGACCCATCCCATGCCGAGGTTTTCAGAACGTGCTGCCAACCACATGTTTTCAATCGCACAGGAGACTGAACACAAGGCCATTTCTTCAGGCATGGTGCGTCGCCCAAACACTGTGCCATCATCGGGTGCAAGCACCACCGCTATCAGCTCGGCACAATCACGAATCCCTTCAATTTTTAAACGCATAAATTCAGCTTTTCGTTCATCCATTTGGTCGGAAGTTTTATCTTTTTCAGCTTCCACCAAGGTGATGAAGGATTCCCGTAACGCATTTGAAGTGACTCGAACAAATCGCCAAGGCTGCATATAACCCACCGATGGCGCGGCGTGGGCAGCATCTAAAATACGAGCCAATGCTTCACCATCGACTTCACCACCGATAAAATGCCGCATATCACGGCGAGCATGAATCACCCGATAAACAGTATCCCGTTCTTCTTGGGAGAAGTTAATTTGTTCCATGAAATGCCCATGCCTTAACGGGTTTTCCATGCTTAAAATGCTCTTCCACAATACGATCTAACTTGCTCTCATCCAAATCTGAGTACCACACGCCTTCAGGGTGTACGACCATAATCGGCTCTTGTTTACACACCCCCAAGCAGCCAGCACGATTGACACGCACAGCATCAGCCCCCTTATCTAGCCCCGCTGCTGCAACCTTGGCTTTCAAGCTTTTCAATAAGGGAATCTGTTCACCACAACTTTTACCGCAGCACATCAAAGCATGGCGTTTATATGGTTCAATACACAATGTTTCATTCATGCCTTCACCGCCACATCAGGACCTTGGTGATAAATCAAATCCTCCACAGCCTTTCCACCCACCAAGTGTTGTTCAATAATACGATCAAGATTTTCATCCGTCACATTATAATACCACACACCATCAGGCTGAATGCAAAGAAGCGGCCCACCTTTGCATGTGCCAAAACAGGTCGCACGGCTGCGTTTGACGCGCAAATCACCCTTGTTTAAACCTGTGGCTTTGAACTTCTCCCCCAAAGTATCATAGAGCTCTTGTCCACCACCTTCAGTGCAACGTGGCCCCACACACACCACCATATGCCTGCGATAATCCATCATTTTTGGTTTGATTACGTCACTCATTTTAAATCCTTCCAAGTTTTTTCAAATGCAGCCATAGCATCGGGATTAAAATCATCACCCTCTTTCACCAATAACAAACGAAACACCATATCCCCTGCTTTATTGACAAAATGCGCTCCCAGTGATTTTTCACCACGTTTGGCAAGGTAGGCATGATCGACGTTCGCCCAATTCACATGAATATGGAACGCATCCGTCACCACATTCAGCCAATCATTTTTCATTTCAAATTGATCACCAGTGAGTAAACATTCTGTCACTGCACCCGCAGGTGAACGAATCACAGCACGCAATTTACCCCATAAAGCAGCCTCGTGAATGATGTTTTCCAAGTTTGTATCCACACGCACCGCAGTGTATCCACCCGCAGGTTCATCCCCATTGGCTTCTTCGCTTGCCCCTGCCACAGCTTCCAAAATTTCGCCCACAGGTGCATTGAAATGTGCCGCAATCTTTTCCCAAGGTTGGTGATTTCCAGCTTCAAGCCAGCGACGCACACAGCCATGCCAACCTTCTAGCCCCATCGTTAATGAGAGACCTGCTTTTTCACCGTCTTTAGCTTCGCCTGTTAAATCATCATATTTATTGGCATAACCGCGTGGCGTGATGAGCAAACCTTCTTTCACATAGGAGGATGAATTGCCGATAATCACCGTGGTCAACATACCAATGTCTTTGTTGGCCATCTCATCGAGGGTGGTCATTTGAATATCTTGGCGGCGGCGATATGCCGATTTCACAATCGCCACAGGTGTTTTGGCATCGTGATGTTGCAACAAGATGCGTTGTGTTTCCACGATTTGTTGGGTACGCCTGCCTGACTTCGGGTTATACAAGGCAATGACAAAATCGGCCGCACCCACGGCATCAATACGCTTACGAATGGTTGTCCAAGGGGTGAGTAAATCGGACAATGAAATCGAACAAAAATCATGCGTTAAAGGCGCGCCTACCAAGGATGCACAGGCATTCAGTGCTGTGGCTCCAGTCACCACTTCCACTTGAATATCAGATTGAGGTGTCCACCCATGTTGAAACAAAACTTCATAGGTAGGCCCTGCCATGCCATACACGCCCACATCGCCCGATGAAATCAATGCCACCACTTTGCCCTGTTTGGCAGCTTCATAAGCCTCGACACAACGATCAATTTCTTCGGTCATACCCTTACGAATGACTTCTTTGCCAGTAAGCAAATCCTGCACTAGCTTGATATAAGTGGTATAACCAATCACCACATCGGCTTCTTCAATGGCAGCGCGGGCGCGATATGTCATCTGTTCTTTGCCGCCAGGCCCAAAGCCTACCAATAGGATTTTCCCTGCTTTTTCATCACGGAGACTCGGAGATGCGGAGGAATGCAGCGTACCTTCTGTTGATGTTGCTTTGTTCATATTATTCCTTTACGAGACAAATCGACACAGTTGCATTTTTTCCATCGTGCCCTTTGTATTTATATTTTTCCACCATCAAATCCTCTTGACTGCCGCCAGCTTTTAAAATCGAAGCCGCTTCACTCACCGAAGGCGTACCGACATACTTCATCACCACTTCTGATGGGTTGGGCACATCCACACCTTTTAATTCATCAGCACGATACCAAGTGCATTTCCAACGCATATCCTTACAAATTTGTAACAAACTCACTTCATCCGATTTCTTATCAATCGAAGCCACGCCCACCACATCATTTATGGTTAAGCTCACTGATACCAATGCATCCACGATTGCTGTGCGAATGGTTTCTTCAGATGTGCCACGGTCACACCCCAACCCCAAGATGACTTTCTCTGCTCTCTTCCGCATCTTTGCGCCGCCGCAGTGAGTTGTCATGGGCGATACACCACCAGTTTTTCATGCAATGTGTCCCAGATTTTTTCAGGTAACGCCCGCTTAGTCACCCACAAAACCCCTGAAAATTTATCCATATCCACATCTTCAAATTTTTCAAACAAATGAATCGTTTTCGGTAAATCATTGCTGCGTGTCCACCAGTCCATCGAAGGATTTTCACGCTCATCAATCAAAGCAATCGGCTCTTCATTCACCACATGCGCCGATACGCGCGTGATATTGATTTTTGGACATTCCACCTTCCAGCCCAGTTCACGCCCTAAAATATCCACGGGAATCGTTTTACCCACATCCGATGCTGTGGTCAGCACTGGCGTTGCATCCATTAAACCAGCAACAAATTCTGCCCAAGCATTTGCGCCACCCACATGCCCAGAAAGTACAGGAATCACATATTGCCCCGCATCATCCACCACCAATACACCAGGGTCTTCATCTTTGGATTTCATGTGCGGCGCAATCAAACGCACCACAGCGCCCAAGGAGATAAAATAAATAATTTGATCATAATCACGAAACATCAAAGAGATTTGCGCACGCAATGCCCCTTCATACGGCTTGACTGTGTTTGCCGCATCCTCAAACAGATGGGCGAATTTGAGTGATGTCACCACATCGGCTTGCGGCAACATCGGCGCAAGCTTGGCGGCTTGGGCTGCCCCATGTTTGGTGATGGCAACCAACACCACTTTTCCATCTAAAGGTTTTGTATCGATCATGTTAAGTATCCTTTTTCTTACAACCACGAATCACTTCGCCGCGTTGTCTGTTTGGGTTGCGTATCAACATCAAAGAGAGGTAATTGACCTTCTTACCCTTGAGCGAAGCCACATCATGAATCATCCGTTCTTCGGGTGCGCCTGCTTTTTCCACAAACACTGCATCAGTTAACAAGTTATTCTCAGCCAACCAATCAATCACACTGTCCAACAAAGGTTTCACTTTAAGTAATACCAAAGTATCAAAATGTGGCAAAAGTTTATCGAGTTCTTGCAAGCCATAACCTGCTGGTACAATAGCTATGGTATCATCGGTTTCGGCAAGCGGGAATGATGCACTGGCTGCCGCCGCATTGAAAGATGGCACACCTGCAATGATTTCCACCTCAATATCCGCATCCAAGCTTTGTACATAACGCGCTAAATAGGTGAATGTGGAGAAAGTTGATGCATCCCCTTCCACCAAAAATGCGACATCACGTCCGCTTTGTAGCATGGGTACAATCTTATCGGCCGCTCTTGCCCATGCGCGTGCCAAGATTTCGCTATCATGGGTCATAGGAAACACCAATGCCAAAGCATCTTCTGGTATATCCATACCAGTACGCTCGGCAATACCCAAAGCATGGCTTCGTCCGCCTTTTCGGCGCACGGGATAACACCACATAGCACCTGACTGCATCACATGCCAGGCTCTCCGTGTAATCAGTCCAGCATCACCAGGACCAAGTGATGTAGCCATTAGTTTTCCTTTATTCATCATTTATAACTCTCTTTTTTTAATATGGAGGATAACGGGACACGGTTTACATACAAGCTATTGACAGGCCGCCCACAAGCTAAAGATTCGTTCGATAGATAGTATTCATACGCAAACAAAACCGTGTGATGTTCAAGTGCTTAAGGAGTCAATGATGGAATGGATCAAAGTTTTTCATATTGTGATGATGGTATCGTGGTTTGCGGGGCTGTTTTATTTGCCTCGTCTGTTTGTGAATCATGCGGCATGTACCAACGATGATATTGCCGAGCAATTGAGTGCGATGGAAGGGCGGTTGTATCGTTTTGTGACCCCAATGATGTGGCTCACTTTGCTATCAGGTTTAGCACTGGCATGGATACAGTGGGATTACCTTCAAGGTGAACCTTGGTTTTATATCAAAGTAGCAACGGTTGGCTTCTTAATTTGGTATCATTTTCACTGCGGTCATTTGGTCAAAACGTTTGCCGAACAAAAAAATCAACGCTCACATGTGTTTTATCGCTGGTTTAATGAAGCACCTGTATTGGCATTGGTGGTGATTGTTAGCATGGTGATTGTACGACCATTTTAAATCATCGTAGGATGCAATAATAAGGTGATGCGCACCCAAGCATCATAATCCAGTTGTTCGGGTCGTTGGCTTGGTGAAATGTCGATATTTTCAAAAGTTTCAGTGTCGATAACACCTCTGAAATTATTGAGAATGGTCTTACGGCGATGGGCAAAACCTTTGCGTACGGTGCTTTGTAAGTGTTCAAAAGGACATTGTGGGGCGATGCCATGTGGGGTGAACAGTAAGACCACAGAATGAACTTTGGGGGGTGGTGAAAAGGCGCCAGGGGCAAGCAATAAGAGGCGTTTGACATGGTAGTGATGCCGAGCCAAGACGGATAAACCACCATACGTTTTACTGCCAGGTCCAGCCATGATGCGATCACCCACTTCGCGTTGATACATCAAGACCATGCCGCCTGATAATGCGTGGCTTGCCAACTGTGCGGTCAAAGGGCCACTGATATTGTAGGGTAAATTTCCTGCAATCCATTCGGGCTGATGATGATGTACACTTTCATTGAGGACTTTCAGAACATCATCATGAATCACTTCAAGCTTATCACATGTTTGACTTTCTTTCCGCCACATATCAGCAAAACGGTCATCCTTTTCAATCACTGTTAAATGCCCGACACGTTCCAATAAAGCCTTGGTAATCGCGCCAGGTCCTGGTCCAATTTCAATGACCGATGCGTTTTCGGGTAACGTCATGGCAATTTTTTGAATGGCATGTTGGTCATGTAAAAAATGTTGCCCGAGTGCTTTATTGGCTCGATGTTGCTTATGTACTGTCATATCAATTCACCCAGCCTTGTAGTTGTTGTTGAACAATACGACTTAAAGCCTGAATATGTTCATCTTGAGCGTTGAGCGCAGGGATATAACGTAAATCTTTACCCCCTGCTTTAAGAAAATAGCCTCGATTTTCAACACCAATTTCTTCCAAGGTCTCCAAGCAATCCGCCGAAAACCCTGGGCAAATCACATCGACGGTTTGAACGCCATCTTTCGCCCATGCTCTCAATGTAGCATCGGTGTACGGTTGCAGCCAAGCCTCTTTACCAAAACGAGATTGAAAACTGACAAACCAAGCCTTGTCCTCAAGTTCCAAAAGTTCCGCCACAAGTACCGCTGTTTTTTGACACTGATTCGGATAGGGGTCACCTTGATCAGCATAACGCTGTGGAATACCGTGAAATGACATCAAAAGACGCTCACTTTTACCATGTTCTTGCCAGTGCTTGCGAATACTCGCAGCCAATGCAGTAATATAGGCGGGATGGTCGTGATAACTGTTGATCATGCGTAGCCCAGGTACATAGCGCCATGTTTTCAAAATATCTGCCACCGCATCGAAAGTCGATCCTGTGCTTGCACCTGCATATTGGGGGTAAAGGGGTAAAATAAGAATTTTACCACAACCCTGCGCACGCAGCTTTTCCAAACCTGATGCAATCGAAGGGTTGCCATAGCGCATCGCCAGTTCCACACACACATCATCACCCAGTTGCGCTTGAAGTTTTTCTTGTTGTTGCAAACTATGCATCATTAACGGCGAACCTTGTTCTGTCCAAACACTTTGATAAGCGTGTGCTGATTTTGCAGGACGAATGTTTAAGATCACAAGATTGAGAATAAGCCACCAAACAGAACGGTTCATTTCAACCACACGAGGATCAGATAAAAACTCTTTTAAATAGCGGCGTAAAGCAGATCTTGTGGGTGCATCGGGTGTACCAAGATTGGTGAGCAATAAACCGATTGTTTGTTTTTCGTGCATGAATGTGTCCCCTGAATTTCTGTCAATATTCATCATCCCCATAAGGTGCCTACCTAGTCCTTAAAGTAACGGCATCCTATGGTTTACGATGAGAAGTAAGCTATGATAGTCGCCTACTTAAAGACAGGACACACTATAGATCGTCATGCCTGTTTGAACACCGTCGGGCATGTAAGTACCTGCCTTTACATGGGTGTTAAGCTGGACAGTTCAAGAGCTTGCTAAACCTGTAGAAGGATTCCGATCTGGTTTCTCTTGGTTACATGTCCAAAATCTTTTATCGGGCATCTATCCATAGACTCTCGATACAAGCATTCGGGGGGTGATGCTGATTTTGAGTCAAGCGCGTAACATCAGTTAAAAATATCTGACTTATTTTGGTTGTTTTTAATCGCCACAATCACACACTGACCATTGCAAAAATTCACGCGTTTCAATGCGCTTAGGGTGTTCAAAGAAATCACCACACGCTCCAGTTTCTATGATTTTCCCATCACACATGAAAATAACCTGCCCTTGCAAACGTTGTGTTTGTTGCAAATCATGGGTGACACATAAAAGGGGCATGGACTCTGCCAATTGACGTAAAGAGGCTTCAATCAACGCTTTGGAACGCGGATCCAGCGAAGCTGTAGGTTCATCCAACAACAACATCGAAGGTTTTAAAGCCAAGGCTCGCGCCAAACACAAACGCTGTTGTTGCCCCAGTGATAAACTTGCCGCTGGCATGTTCAACCGATGTTTGACTTCATCCCATAATGCTGCCTTTTCCAAACAATGTTGAATCCATGTGCTTTGATTTTGTTTGCGTTGTTTTCGAGATAAACCAAAAGTAACATTTTCAGCAATGGATACAGGAAAAACGGAAGGTTTTTGCGAAATCAATCCAATGTGCTTCCGTAGTGCATCCACACCACCATGCCATTGACGTAGATGCTGCTGGTTCAGCTTGATATCTCCCTGCCAAGTTTCATTCAAACCTGTGATACAACGGAGCAACGAACTTTTGCCTGCACCCGATGGTCCAATCAGGCTGGTTATACCCTTTTCAGGCAATGAAAAACTCACATCTTTGAGAATAACTTGATTGGATAGGTGTAAATATAGATGTTCGCAACAAAGTGAATCGAAAGCATGCCCCACGTTCTTTTGCGAGCCTTCGATAGGTTCAGGCATCGCCTTGTGTGATAGATTCATACTTTCTCCTCAAGTCGACGCAATACCAATGCCAGCAAACTAAAACACAAGATAAGCATCAAAAGAATCGCCGCAGATGCCCAGGCCACACCCACAGCATGTGCATCGGATCCTTCTTGTGCCAAATAAAAAATATGGGTTTGCAAACTTGTCACAGGACTCAACATCGAATCAGGCCAATCCACACCCGAAAAAACAGTGGCTGTAAATAAAATGGGGGCAGTTTCCGAGAGTGCGCGTGCCATGGCCAATAGTATTCCTGTTAAAACCCCCGACCAAACCAACGGCAACCAAACCCGTCCGATGATTTGCACAGGGCTTAAACCCAAAGCTTTGGCTGATTCAGTTTGTTCCATAGGAATACGTTCCAAGGCATGAATCATATTGCTGGTTAAAAGGGGCAACACAATCACTGCCAAAATCACCCCGCCTGCTGCCAATGAAATACCCCAATGCAACAGATGCACCAATACAATCAAACCACATAAGCCATACACAATGGGAGGAATACCTTGTAAAAGTTGTAAGATCATCATTAAACCACGTTGTTGCCGCCGAGAAGCATACAAGGCATGGAACAATGCCAATGAAATCGCCACGGGTAATGACAAGATACATGCCCACAACATCAACCATAATGAGCCGATGATTTGAGGCCACAAACCTTGCCCTGCTTCAATCATACTGGATGATTCTTCTGCCCCAAAAATAAGTGACCAACTCAAGCTATCCCATGCATGGCTTAGAATATAAACAAGAGATGCCAATGGAAAAAGAAAGGCAGGCAATGCCAATAGCATCAAAAACCACTTCATCGTATCAATGACCGATGCTGTGCCAAAAGACTTAAACCCATCGCCATCACCGCTAAAATCAAACCACAGCCCATCAAGGCAGAGAAGTGTAGAGAGCCAAAGGAAGCTTCACCCATTTCACGACCAATGCGTGATGTGAGTGTTTGGGCTGGTTCTAAAATATTGTAAAAAGGTTCAGGTAAACGATCCATCGAGCCGACCACCAACATCACCGCCATGGTTTCACCCAAGGCCCGACCCAATGCTAATAATATGCCTGAACGAATGCCCGGCCATGCTTGTGGTAAAAGCACCCGAAACAAACGCTGTTGCCAATCGACCCCAAGGTTCATCGCTGATTCACGCTGTTCTTCTGAAATAGCTTGCAAAGCATCTTGAGACATCACCATGATGGTGGGTAATATCATCAAAGATAAAATCATGCCTGCCGCCAAAAGGTTATGCCCTGTGAGTAAATCCAAACTGTGTTGTAAAAAAGGCAACAACAGCCATAAACCAATCAAACCATAGACCACCGATGGAATCCCAGCCAAAATTTCCATGCCCACACGTACAAGATTACGCCATGTTTCGGACATCATTTCACTGCTCACAATGGCAGCAGCAAGACCACAAGGCAGCGCGATGATCATGGCAATCAACAATGCCCATACGGTTCCGACAATCGCAGGTAAAAAACCAAACAACGATTCATAAGGATACCACGCATCCCCCCAAAGCACCTGTATGCCAAAGGCTTGCCAAAAGGGAAGCGAGCTTTGAATTAAAAAACCCAACAATACCAACACACTCAATACCGCTGAGACACAGCCCAAGGCAACAAAGATTTTTAGAGGGTTGAGAAAATGTCGCACCTTATGTTTAATGAACGGGTAAATAACCCACTTTTTGCACAATCGCCTGACCATCATGGGAGAGTAAGAACTGAACAAAATCACGGGTGTTCTTTGAAGCATTTTTAGCTAACAATACATGCAAACCGCGCGCAATTGGATAAGTACCATCACGCACATGTTCGATGGTTGGGGCAATGGCTTGACCATGTACGATCACATCCACACCACGCACAGCATCATTCAACCAGGCATTAGAGAGCATACCAATGGCATTGTTACTGCGTGAAACAATGGATTGTTCTTCATTGTTGGATCCCGAAATAATGGATGCACCCGCAGCGCGCGCATGTGAACTACCCAACACCGCCTTGGCAAACACATGGCGTGTGCCACGTGAAGCTTCTTTATCAATCACCAAGATGCGTGCATCTGCACCGCCAAGATCTTTCCAGTTACGAACCTTGCCACGATAAATATCTGCAATTTGTGCCAGTGATAAGGCATGGATACCACTCATGTATACAGCTTTGGAGACCACCACTGCCACGGCATCTGATGCGATGATAATATTGTCCACCTTGCCATCAAGCTTGGCTTGTTCTTCGGGCGATGTTTCACGTGAAGCCATGCCCAATTGGGCGGTACCTTGAATCATCGCAGCAATGCCCACCCCCGAACCACCACCTGAGACCATGACTTTTACATCAGGATGCATGGCATGAAAAGCCGTTGCAGCCTGTGAAACTACGGGTAATACAGTGGTGGAACCCACCGCTGCGATGTTTTCCGATGCTACTGCGGGTAAACTCAACAACAACGATGCTGCCCATATTATATGTTTCATATCATCTCCGAATATACTCAATTTTTACAAGCTATTCCTTGAGTCGGAAACATTTGAACATCATTACAAGACCAAGCATGTATTAAAATTCGAAAGTGAGGCACTTCCAAAATATTTTTTCGCAAAGGTTATTTTCTACCTTGGATATATTGACTGGTATACGCGCGTGCATCATTCATTTGACGAATCGCTTGAGCCAAACTGCGTATGGTGTTGAGCATAATATCATTGCTTAGGCTTTGACGGTATTCCATCATATATTGCATGGATTTCTGTGAGAATAAATAAAGCGTACAGCCTGCTGTCGCTTTGATGGTGACACTCGTCTTGGAGTCATCAAACAGAGACATATCACCAAATTGCGAACCTTCCTCGAGTTTGGCAATGCGGACTTGTTGACCATTTTTTTGATGCTCTAAGGCAACAGACCCTGTTTTAAGAATAAAAAGACCTTCAGGATCCTGTTCTTCTGCAAGAATGATTGCTCCTTTTTTATAACTTCTACTTTCAATCAAACCTTTCAGAATACGCTTATCATCTGAGGAAAGTGTTCTGTGAAAAAGGTGTTCTTCCAGCCATGTCATATCAATGTCCATTGTATTACCTCATTTTTTTTATGTATGCGCATGCTGACAACGCATCAATCAGAAGCGTGTGATGCTTATCAGCTACTATGGGTCGTTTAAATATCAATTATCATCGTGAATCATAGGCTCACGGTAAATAAGTAGAAAGTTAAGCCCGAACACCTTGTAAATATTGCTGTGCGTAGACTTGGTTATCATTCATGTCCCGAACTGACTGAGCAAGATTGCGAATGGTATGCAGCATAATATCGTGCATAAGGCTTTGGCGATATTTCATCATGTACTGCATGGATTCTTGAGGTAGGTGGTAAACTTCGCATGCTTCCAATGCTTTAACGGTGACGCTGGCTTGATGACCTGTAAACAAAGACATATCACCCAATTGTGAGCCTGCTTCAAGCTTGGCGACATGTGTTGATTGACCATGTTGTTGATGTTCCAATGTCACAGCCCCTTTGTTTAAGATAAACAGACCATCTACATTTTGGGCTTCAAGAATGATACTTTCACCTTTGGCATAACTTTTAAGATAAATCAAACCTTTCAGTATGTTTTTTTCATTGTAGTTTAATGTACGGTGAAAAAGATTTTCCTCTAACCATTTGATGTTGATTGTCATTGGGGTCTCCGTATTATTTTTGGTGCGGCGAATGATAGAAAGCCTGCAATAGCTTCGATGTGACTCAAATCACCTATGCTTTAACAAGCTATATATATTGCATCTTTTCACGGCTCCTTTTGTCCGCTATCTGGGTTAGGAAAAGGCAATCTATATCCCGCTAGAGTATGGCAATCTTTTGATTCTTGCATAGGCTCGCCGAACTTTTGTGCTGGGAGTTTTGCTGTGCTAACCTTTCAAGATTTAATGATGACCTTACAACGCTATTGGGCAGCTCAAGGCTGTGTGGTGCAACAACCCTACGATAGCTCCATGGGTGCAGGTACATTTCACCCTGCCACTTTTTTGCGCGTGTTGGATGATAAGGATTGGCGATCTGCGTATGTGCAACCCTGCCGCCGCCCAACGGATGGTCGATTTGGCGAAAACCCGAATCGTTTACAACACTATTATCAGTTTCAGGTGATTTTGAAACCTGCGCCTGACAATATTCTTGAATTATACCTCGAATCCTTAAAAGAAATCGGCATTGATACAGATGTGCATGATGTTCGCTTTGTCGAAGATGATTGGGAATCGCCGTCCTTGGGAGCTTGGGGTTTGGGTTGGGAAGTTTGGCTTAATGGCATGGAAGTCACCCAATTCACTTACTTTCAACAAGTCGGTGGTGTTGAATTATCGCGCACGCCGGGTGAAATTACCTATGGTTTAGAGCGTTTGGCGATGTATTTGCAAGGTGTGGACAATGTGTATGACTTGGTTTGGGTGGAAACACCCGAAGGAAAAAAAGTGACCTATGGTGAAGTTTTTCATCGCAATGAGGTGGAATTTTCAGCCTATAACTTTGACCATGCCGACACTGCTTTTTTACATGAACAGTTTGACCACGCCGAAAGTGATTGCAAACGCTTGACCGAAGCAGGCTTGGTGCTTCCTGCCTACGAAGAAGTGATGAAAGCATCCCATGCTTTTAATTTGCTGGAAGCGCGAGGTGCCATTTCTGTGGCAGAACGACAACGGTTTATTGGACGTGTTCGGGGGCTTTCTCGTACCGTGGCACATGCTTATGTGGGGGTTGAACGATGAATGCAGCACCATTATTGATTGAGATTGGGGTGGAAGAAATTCCCGCAGGTGTTGCACCGCGTATGGGTGAAGCACTTCAACAAGCCCTAGAAGCTATGTTTATGAGCAATCATATCAAAACATCTTCTTTAGCCCTAGGGGTGACACCGCGCCGCTTATTGATCCATGCGGATACTTGCCCCTTGATGCAAGCTGACCGTGAACAAATCCTATGGGGGCCGCCTGAAAAAGTTGCATTTCGTGAGGGTGAACCCACCAAAGCCGCCGAAGGTTTTGCAAAAAAATCAGGTCTTCGTGTTGAAGATTTTGAATTGGCAGACAAGGGTGATGGTAAAGCACGTTATATGAAGGCTATGCAAACCATCCAAGGGCGTGATGTATGCAGCATGATTGCTGAAGCCATGCCTGATATTCTACGCAAGCTTCCTTCTCCCAAATCCATGCGCTGGCAAGATGGATCGACGCGTGCCGATGCTTTTATTCGCCCAATTCGTTGGATCGTTGCACGTTTGGGAGATGAGATTATTCCCTTCTCCTTTGCAGGCATTGCATCAGGATTGCAATCGCGTGGGCATCGCATGTGCAAAGATAATTTGGGTGAAATCAGTGTGCATACACCCTTTGCATGGCTTGAAGAACGCATGGTGATTGCCAACCGAGACACACGTAAAGCCCAAATTTTGCTTAGCTTATTAAAAGCGGCTTCAAATGCTGAGGTAAACCTTGTCGAAGATGATGATTTGGTGGAAGAAGTGACTGATTTAACCGAATGGCCGCATGTCATTACAGGTCATTATGATGAAGATTTTTTACGCCTTCCGATTGAAGTCAGTCGGATTGAGTTAAAACACCATCAACGTTGTTTTTCCACCGTTGATGATAAAGGCAATACTTCAAATGTATTTTTTGCGGTCGCCAATATCAAATCCAAAAATCCTGCAGCGGTTGCCCAAGGTAATGAACGTGTGGTCAACGCTCGCTTGGCCGATGCCACCTTCTTTTATGATCGAGATCCAAAAATATCCCTAGAAGCCCGCGTTGAAATTTTATCCACCATCGTATTTCAAGATGGCTTGGGCATGGTCGGCGATCAAGTCGGTCGTTTGCGCGGCTTTGTTTTGGATAATGCCAAGGCACTGGGTATTGATGCCAATGAAGGTCAACGCGCGGCATACCTTTGTAAATCTGATTTAACCACGGGATTGGTGGGTGAGTTCCCTGAATTGCAAGGTTATATGGGTGGTATTTATGCCAAAATGGATGGTGAAAATGAAGCTATAAGCCAAGCCATTGCCGAACACTATATGCCTGCGGGTGCTGCCGATGCTTTGCCTGATAGTAAGCTTGCGCGTGCGATTGGCGTGATTGAACGCATGGATAAGTTGTTGGGCTATTTTCATTTGGGGCGTATCCCCACCGCCAGTGCTGACCCCTTTGGTTTGCGTCGTGCAAGCATTGGTCTGATTCGTTTATTGGCAGATGATACGCAACCCATTGATATGACATTGACAGATATTTTAAAAGACTCTGCCAAACAATGGAACCAACAGCGTGTCACCATTGCTATATCGGATGATACCCATGCGGCAGTCCAAACCTTCATTCATGATCGTTTATTGGGTCTTGCTCCTTTGTTGGGCGTTTCAGTATCAGCCTTGGATGCGGCTTTAAGTGCCAATCAAGATTTGCCACTTTATCACCACTTAGCTGTCGCACGTTTGCTGACTGAATTTGCTGATTCGGAAGGTGGACAAGCCGTTGCCGCTGCCAATAAACGTATTGCCAATATCTTGAAAAAAGCAGGTGATATTTCCCCCAATATTGATTCAGCCTTATTTGAAGAATGTGCCGAACAAGTATTGTTTGATGCGCTGCAAACCCTTCAATCGAACTTTCCAAGTGAACCCAAAGAACAACTGGAAGCCTTGGCAAGCTTACGCCAAACAGTCGATACCTTCTTTGATGATGTCATGGTGATGGCGGATGATGAAAAAGTGAAAGCCAACCGCTTGGCATTGTTGGCACAGCTTCGAAGTTTATTTTTACAGCTTGCAGATGTTTCTAAACTGTGTGTAAAAAAACACTAAACAGGAGTAATATTTGAGGAATTATCCATAGCACCGTAAAACCCCGTCCTTCAGGTCGGGGATATAAGGTGCAGTCTTGCTACTCATCTTTTTGTTGGTAGATTA
>JAUZQO010000070.1 GCA_030950925.1 Mariprofundaceae bacterium | reverse complement strand
CAAAATCAATCTTCTTAACATACCAAGGTGATGTAATGCCCAATGCTGCTTCAAATAACTTTTGCATGATCTCGAAATCCTAATCCCTATGAAATGTCAAAATTATAATCGCTATCCACTCAAAATTCAAAAGAGCCAATCTGATTATATTTATCTGCTTGTCGAAGGTGAACTGGCCATTAATAGTGAAATCAATGGTCATTTGGTACTTCTTGGCTATCTTCATGCTGGCGGTTTGGTTGGTGAATCGGTGATGGAGATGAAAGGAAAACGTATGGCAACGGTGATTGCCAATCAAAATTGTCAATTGATTCGTTTTACAGGGGATGAGTTATTTCAAGCCTTTGAACAGCACCCTGATTTGCTTGTTCATTTTTTGAAAGAAATGATGCTGAGAAAGCATGTAATAAAATTAGCCCATAATTCTCTGTTTGCAAAGTTAGACATGGACTTACGTTTTATTGTTGCCAATCGTCTTGAAATCAACCATTTTAAAGTAGGCAGCATCATTCAATCAATAAATAAAAATGCACAAAAAGCAAAAATGATTGTGAATGGTATTGTACATTTATATGATCAAAGCATGCTGGATCAACGGGTGTATTGTGGGCGTTTAACCGCAGGGAATATGTTTGGTGTTGATAAACTATTTCATGCATTGCCTACAGGGATTTTGTATGTTGCTGAAACAGAGTGTGAAATTTTGGATATTGATTTGAATGTGATTCGAGATGTGATGCAAATATCGAAGCCCTTTGCAGAAAAAATAAGACATGAAACGTTGATGTTTACCAATCAATTAACACGTACGGTGTTCTTGCAACATCAAATATAGACCAGACAGGTGCAGCCAATGTCTAGAAAAATTCTTATTTCCGCCTGTTTATTGGGTGACCCTGTCCGTTATGATGGTCACTCAAAACCTGTGCATCATCCTGTTTTAGAAACTTGGCAGCAACAGGGGCGTTTACTGGCATGTTGCCCTGAAATGCTGGGTGGTTTGGGCGTGCCGCGTTTGCCAGCAGAAATTCAAGGTGATGGGGTTGTTAATATACAAGGCAAGGATGTGACCCAAGCATTTAAGCAGGGGGCAGGCTTGGTATGGGCATTGTGTCAGGAATATGCTATATCTATGGCGATTTTTAAAGAGGGTAGCCCCTCATGTGGTGTAACACAGGTCAATGATGGGACATTTCAAGGTCGTAAAATTCAAGGGCAAGGTGTGACAAGTCAGTGTTTGATCTTGCATGGGATACGGGTATTTCATGAGCATCAATGGGAAGAAGCATACCGATTTGATTGTGCTTTAGAAAAGCTTGACAGTGTCAAAGTCAACGACATAGTTCGCCGCGTCTTACCAAGCTGTCTTTAAGTAGAACATGCCGGGGTGGTGGAATTGGTAGACACGCTGGATTCAAAATCCAGTGCCTTTGCGGGCGTGCCGGTTCGACTCCGGCCCTCGGTACCATTTCGTAGTCTTTAAAAGCCTGTAAGCTTCATTGCTTGCAGGCTTTTTTATTTTAAGTTTAACTTTTTCTGACGAAAGTCCTTGAATTGAGAAAATATATCAAACGGCTATGATGCAGCTCGCATTGATTGACAGTTTGTTGATTGGTGCGTTTTTGATTGAGGAGGCTGTTCACTTTGTTTAAACGTATTTTGATTGCCAACCGTGGTGAGTGCGCCATTCGTGTGATCCGCGCCTGTAATGAATTGGGGATTGAGTCCGTCGCAATTTATTCAGAACCTGACAGTCATGCACTGCATGTAAAAAAAGCAGATCAAGCGATTTTAATTGGCCCTGATCCTGTGAAAAGTTATTTAAATATTCATCGTATTGTGGATATTGCTATCAAAACAGGATGTGATGCGATTCACCCTGGTTATGGTTTCTTATCTGAAAATTCAGAATTTGCACAAGCTATTTTGGATGCTGGCATCACCTATATTGGTCCTTCCCCCGATGCGATTGAGAATATGGGAAGCAAAACCAATGCGCGTACGGCGATGTTGGCGGCCAATATCCCATGTATTCCAGGCACTGAAGCTTCATTGCTGAGTGCTGAAGAAGCCCTAAGAACAGCACAAGATATGGGTTACCCTGTCATGTTAAAAGCTGCCGCAGGTGGCGGTGGTCGTGGGATTCGTCGGTGTGATAGTGATGAAGAAGTCATTGAAAATTATGATCTAACCACACGTGAAGCGACAGCAGCCTTTGGCAATGGTGAACTGTTTATGGAAAAGTGCATTGTTGAACCGCGCCATATTGAATTTCAAATTCTTGCGGATTCACAAGGGCATTGTATTCATTTGTATGAACGTGACTGTTCCATTCAACGACGCAATCAAAAATTGATTGAAGTTGCACCGTCGAATTTTATTGATGAAGATTTACGTCAACGCATGGGTGAAACTGCTGTGAAAGCAGCCTTGGCAGTGGGTTATGTCAATGCGGGAACGGTTGAATTTTTGGTGGATAAGAATCATGATTTTTATTTCATGGAAATGAACACACGTTTGCAAGTGGAACACACCATTACAGAAGCGGTGACAGGTGTGGATATTGTGGTCGAACAAATCAACATTGCCGCAGGTAACCCTTTGCCATTTAAGCAAGAGGATATTTCCCTGCATGGTCATGCTGTGGAGTTTCGTATCAATGCGGAAGACCCTCAAAATGGATTTTTCCCAACACCAGGTCGTATCACGCGTTATCACTCAGCCGGTGGACCTGGTGTGCGGGTGGATGGCTGTGTATACCCAGGTTATGTGATTCCAAGTTTTTATGATTCCATGTGTGCTAAACTGACTGTTTGGGCACCGACTTGGGAACATACTGTGATGCGCTGCCAACGTGCATTGAAAGAATATGATATTCGTGGCATAAAAACCACGTTGCCACTTTATCGTCATATTGCTGCATCTGAGGTATTTAGAGCAGGGCAATTTGATACTGGATTTTTGGAACAAAACCCTGAACTTCTTCAATATAAAGCCATTGAGCGACGGGGTGATATTGCTGTGGCTGTGGCCGTTGCGATTGCTGTCCATGCTGGTTTATAAAAAAAGATTGGCATCATGTGTTAAGCGCACCCCCATTTTTTACGTTTAAAAGGATAAATCATGACTGATATAACAAAAAAGATTGCCATTACAGAACTTTGCTTGCGTGACGGGCATCAATCATTGTTGGCAACACGCATGCGCTTGGATGATATGCTGCCCATTTGCGAAAAAATGGATGCGATTGGTTATTGGTCCATTGAAGCATGGGGCGGAGCGACGTTTGATACATGCTTGCGTTATTTGAAAGAAGATCCTTGGTTGCGTTTGCGTGAACTGAAAAAAGCCATGCCCAAAACACCCTTGCAAATGTTGTTGCGAGGGCAAAACTTATTGGGCTATCGTCATTATGCCGATGATGTGGTGAAAAAGTTTGTCGATGTAGCGGTTGCCAATGGTGTGGATGTATTCCGTACCTTTGATGCGATGAATGATTTACGCAATGTGCGTGTGGCCATTGCTCAGGTCAAAGCCAATGGTAAACAAGCTGAAGGTACGATTTGTTATACCACAAGCCCTGTGCATACCTTGGATTATTTTGTTGAACTCGCCAAAGGCTTTGAAAATTTGGGTTGTGATACTTTAGCCATCAAAGATATGGCAGGTTTACTCACGCCATCAGCGACACGTGAATTGATCATAGCTTTGAAAGATGCTTTATCTATTCCGCTTCATTTGCATTGTCATTCAACCTCAGGTGTTGCTGAAATGGTGCAGTGGGAAGCTGTCCATGCAGGTTGTGATATTATTGATACAGCGATTTCACCATTGGCTGGTGGGACTTCTCATCCAGCCACCGAATCCATGGTAGCAGCCTTGGCCGGTACGCCATTTGACACAGGTTTGAATCTTGAAGCTTTGCAAGATGTTGCGGCTTATTTCCGAGATGTACGTAAGAAATATGCGCGTTTTGAATCGGATGTGACAGGTGTGGATACCCGTGTATTCATCAATCAAATTCCTGGTGGCATGATTTCTAACTTGGCAAACCAGCTTAAAGAACAAGGTGCATTGGATAGAATGGATGATGTCTTGGCTGAAATTCCTCGTGTACGTAAGGATTTTGGTTATCCCTCTTTGGTGACCCCGACCAGTCAAATTGTCGGTACACAAGCAGTATTGAATGTCATTTCTGGCAAAAAATACAAAGTGATTACCAAGGAAACCAAAGATTATTTGAAGGGTATGTATGGTAAAGCCTTGGGTCAGGTGAATGATGATGTGCGTGCCTTGGCATTGGGTGATGAAGAAGCGATTACCGTTCGCCCCGCTGATTTGATTGCCCATGAAATGGATGCCTTGACCCGTGAAGTCGGTGATAAAGCCAAATCTGTCGAAGATGTTTTATCTTATGGCATGTTTCCAGCGGTGGCGTTGGAATTTTTTGAAGAGCGTGCAAGCGGTCAGTTTAAACCTGAACCTTTGGAACTGGATGCGCCTGTGGTGGAAGGGCAAGTGGCTGCTCAAGGCCTAGCGCCGACTGAATTTAATATCACCATTCATGGTGAGGAATACCATATTCAAATTGATGGTTCTGGGCATAAGAGTGAGGATATTCGTCCTTTTTATGTGAAAGTAGATCATGTTTTGGAAGAAGTATTTGTTGAAACATTAACGGAAGTGGTGCCGACATCTGAAGGGAATATTGATGTCAAACGTGCATCAAAAGGCTCTAAACGCCCCAAAGCCACCCAAGATAGTGATGTGACCTCCCCAATGCCAGGGCGCATTGTGGCCATCAATGTATCGGAAGGTGATACCGTGAAAGCAGGCGATACAATTTTAACCGTGGAAGCGATGAAAATGGAAAACCCTGTGCATGCGCCTGTTTCTGGTGTGGTGAAAGCGATTTATGTGGTAGAAGGGGACAATGTGAATCCAGATGAGTGTCTGGTTGAAGTTGCATAGCGACGTAAGTCCCTTTGCAACGCCCCAACGACTGAATATAGTCGTTTAAGTATTAAATCACCCCGTCATGCTCGAAATTTTTTATCGGGAATCTAATGATAGACCCGCGATACAAGCACTCGAGGGTGACGATTGGATGATAGAAATGATAGTTCTATACTTGAATGACTATAGACTCCCGACACAAGCACTCGAGGGTGACGATCTATTTCAGTCAAGCGCGTAACATCAGTTGTTCAAGAAAAAATATATAAAAAACCGTATCAAAGGAAGCGTTAAAACGCTTCCTTTTTTTGTGAATCTAAGCGGAAATAATGACTGATTCGCCGACATCAACCTTGTCAAAAAGCATCATGACATCCTTATTTTTCATGCGAATGCAGCCATGTGAATGGGGTGTTCCGATGTGTTCTTCATCATGTGTGCCATGAATATAAATATAGCGTGAACGTGTATCCACGCCTCCCCGCCGATTGATACCTGTTTGCACACCATCAAGCCAAAGGATCCGACTTAAAATCCAATCTTTTTTTGTATCATCGACACCTTGCTGATAAATACCCCGTGCTTTCCGACCTCGAAAAGCTGTGAATTTTGGCATGTTGGCACCAATTTTTTGATAAATACGATGTTTTCCCAAAGGCGTTTGCCAACTGTTGCGTTGGTTGCCAGCACCTTGAGCTGCAGTAGAGATGGGGTAGTGATACCAAACACCTGTCTTTTTTCGGTGAGATAAGCGTTGTTTTACAATGGAAATACGAATCATAGGTTCATCATATCACAGACCTTAGCATTCTCGTTCATTTTGAGTGCGTCAATACAAAAAAAGATTGAAACCGCATGTTACGACTTGTAAATGAACCTTGAGCTATGCTTTTTAACGCAGTTACCGTCAAAATGGACACAGTACAGATGTTTATAATCAGGGTGGTTTTTTCTTGTGCCTGTTGGGTGCTTACTTACAATAGCGCAGAGTAGTGTTGCGATAAGGAGTAAAGGACTATGGACTTAGATAAAGTTGGTGTGGGCAAAAATCCACCCGAAGAAATCAATGTAGTGATTGAAGTGCCTCAGCATGCAGATCCTGTGAAATATGAGTTGGATAAAGAATCGGGCGCATTTTTTGTTGATCGTTTTATGCACACTGCCATGCATTATCCCTGCAATTATGGTTTTGTACCGAATACGCTTTCTGAAGATGGAGATCCTGTTGATGTCTTGGTGGCATGTAAGTTTCCATTGATTGTGGGCTGTGTGATTACTTGCCGTCCTGTCGGTGTATTGATCATGGAAGATGAAGCGGGCATTGATGCGAAAGTATTGGCTGTACCCATTTCTAAAATCAAACCTGTTTATGATGATGTTAAAGATATTGATGGTATGCCTCAATTTTTATTGGATCAAGTTCAACACTTCTTTGAACATTATAAAGATTTGGAGAAAGGAAAGTGGGTGAAGGTTGTCGGCTGGGAAGGCATTGAATCGGCCAAGAAAGAAATTTTAGCCTCTGTTGAGCGTTACAACGCTTAAATTTGAAGTAATATGAAAGGGCGACTTATTCGAGTCGCCCTTTTTTTGTCATGGAGTCCAAAGATGAATCAAACAGCACGTATGAATTCAGTATTACCTACTGAATTTATGAGTATAACGCTTTCGATTATTGTGGGTTTGATGAAGGTAACAGCATGGACAGACCAAGTGGATATGAATGTGTGTTATGAGTGGTGTGGTTTGGGGGATGAGTAGTCCCCTGTTTTTGCCAAACTTGGATGTCGTTCATCCGTTCTTATGGATCTTGATGTTGGTTTCTGTTGTGGCAGGAAGTAGCGTGATTTATGTGAGTTCTGGCAAACCACTTTATGGGTTTATGTTACCCGTACTGATGACTTTGTTTTTTTGGCTTTTCTCACAGGATCAGGATATAGCGACCCTATTGGGCTGGATTGATGTGGCATATATAGCCTTATTGATTGTTTTTCGTCGGCGTTATCAGCAAGTGATGCTACAAGCTCAACAACGTGAGAAATATTTACAGCAGCAAGTTGAAAAAGGTCAAATTCATGAGAAAAAAATAATATTACATCAAGATGTTTTGCAAGATATCGCAGTGCATCATGGTGATTTAAAACGTGTTTTGGCGAGTGTTGTTGGCAGGGTTGAATCCTTGTATCCCGATATGATGGCATCTATTTTATTGCTAGATGCTGAGGGGAAACATCTTGTGGAGGGTGCAGCACCAAGCTTGCCTGAAGCTTGGAATAAGGCTGTGGATGGTGTTGCTATTGGTGAAGGTGTGGGTTCTTGTGGTACAGCAGCTTTTCGAAAAGAACGGGTGGTGGTTTCAGATATAGAGGATGATCCACTATGGAAGCCTTACCGAGATGCTGCCATTGGCTTGGGGTTAAGAGCCTGTTGGTCACAGCCGATTATCGGTGTTAAGGGGAGTGTACTGGGTACATTTGCACTTTATTACTCTCAACCACGTCATCCCTTGGATGAAGAACTTGATTGGATTGAATATATGTCCCATCTGATTGCTATAGCGATTGAAAATGCCAAGCAGCATACTGCTTTGCAGAGGTTGTTGCGGGATAAGCAAGAGCTAAGTGAAGTGATTGAGCAAAGTACAGATTATATTTTTAAACTTAACTTAAAGGGCAAGGTGATTGTTTGCAATCAAGTATGCCGAGAATTTTTTACTGGTGATTTGGAGGGGAAAAATCTATTTGATTTTTTGCCCCATGAGCAAGTGGCGTTGATTCAATTGATGATGCAGAAGAAGTTACATGATGGGGGCACCACGAGATATGAAATACGAATCCCTGACCAGGCGGGTCTGTTGCATGATTTTGAGATCAATTCGAGCTTGAGAATGGATGAAGGAAAGGCTGTGGGTATCAATGCTATTGCACGTGATATGACGGAAAGAAAAGACTTTGAGCGGGTGATGGAACTGCGCATGCAAGCTATGAATGCCAGTCATGAACCCATTATGATTTTGAATGATCTCGGATTTATTGAATTTGCCAATCCCGCAGCAGGAAAATTATATGATCTGCCATACACATCAATGATAGGAAAATCTGCAGCATCGTTGCGTAAAGGCAAGGTTGGTGATGATTTGTATCATGATATTATTGATACGATTCATCATGGTGAGACATGGGTAGGCGAAATTGTGTTTCATGCCAGTGAACAGGGTGAACGTACGGTCGAACGGCGTGTTTCACCGATTATGGATACGGAAGGGCATGTTCATCATCAGATTTGTATTGATCGTGACATTACTGAATTTAAGAAACAGCAGCAGAAAATGGCGCATACCCAACGTTTGGAAAGTTTGGGCGTTTTGGCGGGGGGTATTGCCCATGATTTTAACAATATTTTGGCAGCAGTGATGTTGAATGCAGGTATAGCAGAAAAGAGTCATCAGCCCGAGCGTATTCAAGTGTGTTTGCAGCGTATTCGACAAGGCAGCGAACGAGCTGCGGATTTATGCCAGCAAATGCTGGCATACTCAGGACAAGGTAAAATGGCTGTGGGTGCTTTGAGTATGAGTGATGTAGTGTGTGATATGATGCAACTGATGGAAGTATCGATACATAAGCAAGTGGCGTTGGTGTATGATCTTTCCACATCGTTGCCCAATATTGAGGCTGATAAGGCGCAAATTCAGCAGGTGATTCTCAATTTAATGACCAATGCCAATGAGGCGATGGCTGAACAACAAGGTCAAATTATTTGTAGTACAGGAACATGTTGGATGGATGAAACGCAATTATCCAATGCTTGGATGGATGATGGTTTGCCTGCGGGTGATTATGTTTATCTTGCCGTGAGTGATACAGGCTGTGGTATGGACAAGGTTACCTTAAGTAAAATTTTTGATCCTTTCTATACGACAAAATTCACGGGTCGCGGCTTGGGTATGAGTGCGATGTTGGGGATTATACGGGGGCACCACGGCTCGATTCAAATTGATACAAGTTTAGCTAAAGGCACCACGATTCAAGTGTTCTTTCCTGTTTTTAAAGAAAATAGTGCCGATAATATTGATGCTAAAAGTATGAAAAAACATACTGAACAAGCATCTTGTCCTGCTAAAGGAAATTTTCACCTGAAAGGGAAAGTGTTAGTGGTGGATGATGAGGAAGCCATTCGTGAAGTGGCATGTGCTGTTCTTGAAGATATGGGTTTTGATAGTATTCAGGCGAGCAATGGAGAAGAAGCATTGCAATGTTATGCGACAAATATGGATGATATTGTTTGTGTGCTGTTGGATATGACCATGCCAAAAATGGATGGTAAGGCTTGTTTGAAAGAACTACATCGACGCTATCCCGATGTGAAGGTGCTGTTATCCAGTGGTTATCATGAGGAAGAATTGTATCGCATTTTTGATGCAGATAAGCTGGAAGGGTTTATCCATAAGCCATACCTGCCTGAATCCCTGAAAGAAAAAATTATATCAATTTTATCCTGAGTTTTCGATGCTTTATCATTGACATCCTCCCCGTGCTTTAGGTCGGAGAGGATGTCAAGAATCTCAACAGATGAGCTATTTATCAAGTTTCATCGCCCATACTGTTGCGTACACAGCTAAAATTTCAAGCTCTGAGAACAACTCAATCCGAGTATTTTGAAAGACGATGCCTTCCATTTTTCCTAGCTTTGAATCACTTCTAAATCAGGTAATGACAGTGGGTTTATTCATGCCAGTGAGTTCAGTCAACTGAGAAATGTCGTTGGCAGCAGTAATTAAATCTGCCAAAGCATCTTGCGCGTCCATCCCTTGTTTCTCGCTATCACTTTCAAACGATTCCAAATACAAACGAATGGTTGCACCTTGTGTACCCGTACCCGATAAACGGAAAATGATGCGTGAACCATCTTCAAACAACACGCGCACACCTTGATTTTGACTGACACTTTGGTCAATTGGGTCTGTGTATGAGAAATCATCACATTGTTGAACTTGACGACCTGCCAAAGTCGAGCCTGCTAAGGATTCAAATTGATCTCTTACATTTTGTAAGACTTGCTTGGCAGCCTCGCTTGCTACGGCTTCATAATCATGGCGAGAATAATAATTGCGGCCAAATTTCTGCCAATGTTCGGTGACAATGCTTTCTACGGATTGCTGGCGTACGGCTAAAATATTTAACCAGTACAACACAGCCCAAAGTCCATCTTTTTCTCGTACATGGTTGGAGCCTGTGCCAAATGATTCTTCACCGCATAGTGTGACTTTATCAGCGTCCATCAGATTACCGAAAAACTTCCAGCCCGTGGGTGTTTCATAGCAATCCAAGCCCAAAGCATGAGCAACACGATCGGCAGCTCCACTGGTTGGCATCGAGCGGGCAATGCCTGCAATACCACCTTGATAAGCAGGTACACAAGCTGCATTGGCGGCTAAAAGAGCCAAGGAGTCACTGGGAGTGACAAAAAAATGATTGCCAAGAATCATATTGCGATCACCATCACCATCGGATGCCGCACCAAAATCAGGCGCATTATTACCATACATGATAGCCACCAAATCTTTGGCATAGGTCAAATTGGGATCAGGGTGACCACCACCAAAATCTTCCAATGGCGTGGCATTCATTACGCTATCTTCAGATGCGCCGAGCATATCTTGTAAAATAACTTTGGCATAAGGTCCTGTCACTGCATGCATGGCATCAAAGCACATACGAAAATCACCTGCCAACAATGTGCGAATGGCATCAAAATCAAACAAGGATTGCATGAGTTCTGCATAGTCAGTGACCGAATCAATGACTTGGACTTGCATACTCCCTATGTTAGTTGTGCCAATTTCAGCCAAATTGATGGCATGGGGCTGTGCAGTTGTTTGATAAGATGTGATACTTTTTGTGCGTTCATAAATGGCATCGGTAATTTTTTCAGGGGCTGGTCCGCCATTGCCCATATTATATTTGATACCAAAATCTTCATCAGGCCCCGCAGGATTGTGACTGGCTGAAAGAATGAGTCCACCAAAGGCTTCATACTTTCGAATCACACACGATGCGGCAGGTGTGGATAAAATGCCGTGTTGCCCCACCAAAACATGCCCAAAACCATTGGCAGATGCCATATTTAAAATAATTTGAATGGCCTGGTCATTGAAAAAACGACCATCACCACCGACGGCCAGCGTTTTGCCTTGAAAATCACCAATGCTATCAAACACGGATTGTACAAAGTTTTCTAAATATGGTGTTTGCTGAAAAATTTTGACCTTTTTACGCAATCCTGAAGTACCAGGTTTTTGACCTTCACATGGGCTTGTATCGACTGTAATCATGAAATGGATGACCTCCCTAGGGCTTTACTTAAAGTCGAAAGCATACACATAAAGTATAACAGGACATGCTTTCTTATTGATGATGACATGGTCGGAGGCTTGTGAAATAAATCACAGTATTTATGGTGCGCGACGGATTTTATGGATGGATTTATTGAGGTTATTTATGTATTCAGGTATGAAAAAAAAGACGACAACCTTGCTTGCTTTGGCATGTTTGGGGGACTTTTCTGTCACACCGGCGTGGGCTGGGGATTCTTTTTTAGCCAAACCGACATCGGAAGAACGTGAAGCGATTGTACACGATCATGAAAAAAATGTGTTGGACTGGTCAGGTATTACAGGTGAATGGGGTGGCGCACGGGGTGCTATGGAAGAAAGTGGTATGAGCATTGAAGCTGTTTATACGGGTGAATTTGCGCGAAATTTTACTGCCAATAAAGTCACAGGAAATGGTCAAACAAAGACGATTTACCATACCAATACAGATATTACCTTAACCATTGATACTGAAAAATTGGGTTTGTGGTCAGGTGGTACGTTATTTATTTATGGTCTGGGCAACACAGGTGCTTCCCCATCTGCATATACAGGTGATTTGCAAACCTATTCCAATATTGATGCACCCAATAATTGGCTTGTTTATGAAGCTTGGTATGAACAGCAGTTTGGTAGCGTGGCTTCCTTGCTGGTAGGCTTACATGATTTGAATTCTGAGTTTTATAATAGTGACTACGGCTCATTATTTTTGCAAAGTTCGTTTGGCATTGGACCTGAGATGTCAGGGAATGTGCCGCTTTCTATTTTTCCTAAAGCGGGGCTTGCAGGGCGCTTGAAAATCACACCCTCAGAACATAGCTATATCCAAGCGGCAGTGTATGATGGTAACCCTGCCACCCGTGGATTTAAAGCTGGAGAAGGAAAAATGTATATTGCTGAATCAGGCATCAGTTCAGAAACTGGGACGTATAAAGTGGGTTATTGGAAACATACGGCGGCAGTAGCTTTTGGCGGCAGTAGCTTTTGGCGGCAATAACTTTGCCAATAATTATGGGGGTTATGGTGTGATTGATCAGCAAATCGCAACATTGGATGGTGATGGCTCGATTGGCTGGTTCTTGCAATATGGATATGCCCCCCAAGATCGCAATATTGTATATAGCTATGTTGGTTCTGGATTCCATTTGCACGGCATGATTCCAAGCCGTGGTGAGGATGATTTGGGGCTTGCAGTAGCGCGTGCCAATACGCATGCCAGCCCAACTGCTGTGAATGTCGCGGAAACGACCACCGAATTGACATATCGTTTGGTGGCAACGCCTTGGTTAGCTATACAACCTTCTTTTCAAGTGATTCAAAAACCTGGTGGTGATGCTGCTGCGCCAACGGTGAAGGCGGCTTTGTTACGCTTTGAAATTTCACTATAATTGATTGAATATATAAAGGAGCATGAAAAATGAAGAAGATTTTAATGGGATGTGCGATGATAATCATGGGTGCGATTGCAAATATGAGCATGGCAGTTGCAAGTGAGCAAGGGACACATGTGCATGTTGCAGCATTTTTTAAATTACCAGGTCAATCATCCTTTCAATGGCCAGAAGAAATAAAAGGTGATGATATTATTGGTGCTTTGAATGGCAAAGCTGATTTTTTAGTTTTGACACAAACGGTGGGTATCCATGATGGCGATGTGTTAAATATTCAAAATGATGTATTGCGTGAAGGTAAGGATTCGGGCTTTGATGATTTGGGTATTGATTGCCAGCTAAGTGTGAATGCATCCAAACCGATTTGGGAAGTGGGTGGTAAATGTGATATTTTTCTTCCCCACTTGAATGGTGGTAAAAAAGTGGTTGGTATTATTAAGCCACATAAGATTGAGAGTGAAAAAGTATGGCATCATGTGTGGAATGATCCAAAAACAGGTGTTGCGGTTTATTTTTTCAAAGAAACGGGTGCTGTATTGGGCGATTAAGTGTCATAGTTGTATAAGCAATGGTGACTTGCTGATTGTGAAAAGTGAAAAGGCACGGAGCGAAAGCTTCGTGCCTTTTTTAGTGGATTGATAAACCCACTGAAAATGTGAGGTACTCAGTCAGTAAGGAGGGGGAGGGGTGAACTGACTGAATACCTCGACCACTATTGATGAGTATAGCAGACTTTTTGGTGTTGGGTGGATGGATTTCATTTTTTATGTTGCGATGTTTTTTTATGTTAGCGGGTGATTATTGTTGGGTCTTGTTGTACAGTTTTCGCATGTCTTATTTGGTTTTGGCGCGACGCTGGCGCCCTCAACGTTTTGCTGATCTTGTAGGTCAGGATGTGGTGGTTCGAACACTTAGAAATGCGTTAACATCGCATAGTTTGGCTCATGCCTATTTGTTAACAGGTATTCGTGGGGTGGGTAAAACCACCATTGCGCGCTTGATGGCGATGTCCGCGAACTGTCAATATACACAAGGGGATGGGGAACCATGTGGTGGATGTGATGCATGTGTGGCGATTGCTGCGGGCTCTCATTTGGATGTACGAGAGTTGGATGCAGCCAGTCACACGGGTGTCGATGATATGCGTGATATGCTCGATGATGTGCGCTACCCACCTGTGAAGCTTCCTTATAAAGTTTATATTATTGATGAAGCCCACATGCTATCCAAATCTGCATTCAATGCCTTATTAAAAACATTGGAAGAGCCACCTGAACGGATGTTGTTCATTTTAGCCACCACCGAATCGGATAAACTTCCTGTCACGGTGCGTTCGCGTTGCCAACGCTTTGATTTGAGGCGTTTGGGGGTGCAAGAAGTCGCCGATTATTTGTCGCATGTGTTGGATGCTGAACATATCACCTATGAAAAAGAAGCCGTGTTAACCATTGCTCGTTCCGCCGATGGCAGTGTGCGGGATGCTTTATCTCTCACCGAACGGGTATTGGCATTTTCTAAGAAAAACATGGTGGCTGCGGATGTCAGACAATCATTGGGTTTGGTGGGACCTGAAATAATACAGGATCTTTCAGATCATATTGCGCAAGGCTCAGCTTTGAACGCAGTATCACTGTTAAGAAAGGCAGTGATGCAAGGTTATGCCGCAAGACAATTGTTGTTGGCATTATCGGAACAATGGCATCAATTGGCATGTATGATGGTGGATGCTTCGTTGGTACATGATGAGCCTTCCGAACAAACACAACAATGGTTGCAACAGGCAGCGGGTTTCTGGAAGTCCGAGGCATTGGATATGCGTTATCAAATCTTATTGCATGGGTTGCGTGATTTGGTTTTGGTGGATGAACAGCGAGGGGCAGAGATGTTGGTGATGCGCTTGTGTCACTTAAAAGCTTTGTTGGAACCAGACGCTCAAGTTATGCCAAAAAAAGTAGCAATGGCGGGTGAAAATACTGTTGTTAAGACACCCGAGTTAGCTGCGATCCAAGAACCAGTGAGGCAAGAACATATTGCTCAAAAAGATAGAGTGTTAGAAACCGTGGTGCAAGAAGCTCCCGAAGCTTATGCATCTCAAGCTATTGTAGCTGAACAGTACAAAGATTGGGAAGCGGTGATGACAGCTTATGCCAAAGTGAACCCACCTGTTACGGCGATTTTGGAACAAGTTCAATGTGTTAGCTTTTCTTCTAAAAGGGTTATCTTGGCATTGGATGCGCATCAAGCACGTTTCTTGCGCAAACAAGTGCGAGAAGCTTTTCAGATATGGGTCAAAATAGAGCTTGTTTGGGAGAAAAAAGTAGCTTCTTCGAGAGTTGAAAGTGTCGCTGACTTGCGGCAACGACGTAAGCAAGATGCGAAACAACAGCGTTGGCAAGAAGCAGGGCAGGATGAAACTGTGAAGATGTTGGTGAAGGATATGGATTGTCGTTTGGTGGATGTGCAGACTGCGCCCAAGAAAAAAGATAATGATGGAGCGGATAAACAATCATGATGAATATCGGTAAAATGATGAAAAAAGCCAAAGAAATGCAAGAAAACATGCAAGGCTTGCAAGAAGAATTGGCAAAAATTGAAGTGCAAGGTGAATCGGGTGGTGGCATGGTGAAAGTGACCATGTCGGGTGATCGGCAAGTGAAAAAAATTACCATTGAAGATGAGCTTTGGGGAGATCAAGATAAAGGCTTGATTGAAGATTTGGTGGCTGCGGCTATCAATGCAGCCAGCCAAGTAGCCGAATCCAAAGCCAAAGAAGAGCAACAAAAATT